>JAEZGP010000705.1 GCA_023437285.1 Actinomycetes bacterium
CGGGGGGGGGGGCGCCCGGCTGCGGCCGCGTCTGGTTGGGGACGACGAACGACAATCTGGACGCGCTGCGCTTCTACCAGCGGCGCGGCCTGCGAATCTGCGCCGTCGAGGCGGACGCCGTGGACGCGGCGCGCGTGCTCAAGCCCACCATCCCGCGCGTCGGGGCGTACGGTATCCCGATCCGGGACGAGTTGACCCTCCAGATGTGGGTCAGCTGAGCGCGGCCGGGGAGTGGCATCATCCAGTGATGACGGTGGCGGAGGATTTCGCGGCGGCGGTCGCCGCCGGCCGGGCGGTGGACACGCCGGAGGAGCAGAAGCGCGTACGCGACCTGGCGGCGGCCGGCCCGCAGGCCCTGTCGGTAGCCGTCGGGCATCTCGCCGACCCCGACCCGGTGGTCCGGTCCACGGCCTGTCGCCTGCTGGGCGCGGTCGCCGAACTGCACGACGACCTGCGGGCGGACGTGGCCACGGTCCTGCTCGACCGGGCCCGCGTGGAGATCGACCCGGCGGTGCTGTGGTCGCTGGCCCGCGCGCTGGGCGACACCCGCGACGCCCGCGCGGTGCCGGTCCTCGTGGAGTTGGCCGGGCACGGCGACCCCGACGTGCGCTACATGGTGGCCACCGCGCTGCCGTGGATCCTCGACGACGACCCCGACTCGCCGGGGCTGGCGGCCCTGCTCGCGCTGTGCCGCGACGACGAGGTCAGCGTGCGCGACTGGGCCACCTACGGGCTGGGTCAGGTCAGTACGGCCGACGGCGCCGCCGTGCGCGCCGTGCTGTGGGAGCGCGTCAACGACGAGGACGAGGACGTACGCGCCGAGGCGGTGCGCGGGCTCGCCCACCGCCGCGACCCGCGCGCCGTGCCGCTGGTGGCCGACCTGCTGCAGGAGCCGGAGTTCAACGCGTTCAACACGATCGCGGCCGGCCTGCTCGGCGACCCGTCGCTGGCCCCGCTGCTGGTCGCCTACGCGCCAGACGAGGACAGCGTCGCCGACCACCTGCGCGAGTGCGATCCGGACCGCCGTACCCGACGCGACGATTTTGCTTTTGCTCTTTTTGACGCCGTCGCCGCCGGTCGCGGCGGTGTCGCCCTCTACGGGCGGCGCTGCGAGATCGGCCTGACGCTGGCGGTGGGCGAGCGGACGTGGTCGGTCGAGGACCTGCTCGACGACACTGGCGGGGACCCCGGGCGGGCGGCCCGGCTGGTCCTCGACGAGCCCCCGGCTTGACGATCTTATGCGACGATTCTACCGTTGACAGTATGACGCGACGGATCAGCATCAGCCTGCCCGACGACGTCGCCGCCGAGCTCGACCACGTGGACAACGCGTCGGCCTACATCGCCGAGGCGATCCGCCAGCGGCGGCGCCGCGAATCGGTGCGCCGGGTCGTGGCCGAGGCCGGCTACGAGATCACCGAGGACGGCATCGCCCGCATGCGCGACACGGTGGCCCGGCTCGAGGCCCGTCGCCGGTGAGCGAGGTCCGCCTGGTCCTCGACACGTCCGCGCTGATCGCCTACGCCACCCTCACGGGCGTGGCCGTCGGCGAGCTGCTCAGCGTGGTCGGCGAGGACGGCGGGACGGTCGCCGTGCCGGCCGCCTGCGTGCTGGCCGCGCACGCCGCTCTCGACGAGGACGGGCGTGGCCGTCTCGCGCGGCTGGTCACCGAGACCGACGTGGTGGCCGTCGTGCCGCTGCTGGGCGCCGACGCCCTCGACGTCGCGCGGCGCACCGAGGTCGTATCGCCGCGGGTCGGCGGGCACGCCGTGCTGGAGGCGCAGCGCCGCGATGTGTTCCTGGCCACCTGCGCGGCCGCCGAGGCCGCCAGGGTGCTGGACGGCGACGCCATTCTGGATCTCGGGGCGACCTGACCGCCACATCGTGGTCTGCGCGGGGCTCGAAATGGGTATGACGCCCGGCATGGAACTCGGTCTTGACCTCGACGGATACCGCGTTGTCGACGATGACGACGACGACCCCATGCTGTTGCGTGCCGACGGTGGGGAGGTCGACACCTGGCGCGAGAGCTATCCCTACGACGAGCGCCTGTCCCGACCCGAGTACGAGCGCCACAAGCGGCTGCTCCAGATCGAGCTGCTCAAGCTCCAGAAGTGGGTACGCGGCAGCGGCGAGCGACTCATGATCTTGTTCGAGGGCCGCGACGCCGCCGGCAAGGGCGGCACGATCAAGCGCTTCATGGAGCACCTCAACCCGCGCGGGGCCCGCGTCGTGGCGCTGGAGAAGCCCAGCGAGCGGGAGGCCACCCAGTGGTACTTCCAGCGCTACATCAAGCACCTGCCCGCCGCCGGCGAGATCGTGCTCTTCGACCGGTCCTGGTACAACCGGGCCGGCGTCGAGCGGGTCATGGGCTTCTGCGACCGCCAGGAGTACCTGGAGTTCATGCGCCAGGCCCCCGAGCTGGAACGGATGTGGGTGCGCTCGGGCATCCACCTGGTGAAGTTCTGGTTCTCCGTGTCGCACAGCGAACAGCGGACCCGCTTCGCGATCCGCCAGGTCGACCCCGTACGGCAGTGGAAGCTGTCGGCCATCGACCTCGCCTCGCTGGAGAAGTGGAACGACTACACCGAGGCCAAGCAGGCGATGTTCTTCTACACCGACACCGCCGACGCGCCGTGGACGGTGGTGAAGAGCAACGACAAGAAGCGGGCCCGGGTGGAGGCGATGCGGTACGTGCTGAGCCGCTTCGCCTACGACGACAAGGATGACGAGGTCGTCGGCACACCGGACCCGCTCATCGTCGGCGAGGCCAGCCTGGCGGTGGACGTCAACGAGGCGCCGACCGTGTTCCCCACGCTATGACGTGTAGACCGGCGCCGGGGCGGTGTCCTCGTTGGGCATGAGCAGCCACAACAGGGGGTAGATCAGGATCTGGCTGCCCGGAATGATCATGAGGATCAGCACGAACAGCAGCCGCGCGGGCCACGGGTCGATGCCGAACCGGCGGCCGAGGCCGGCGACGACACCGGCCAGCACCCGGTCGTGGCGGGGCCGCACGAGGCCCTTGGTCCGCATGGTGGCGTGCACGTCGTTCATAGCTCTGCGCTCCTTCGTTTCGCGTACCTCTACGGTGCGCGACAGGTGCGCTGACCGGCATCGGGGAACGCCCCTGGCCGGACCCGGATACGGCGCCCCGGAGTTCTCTCCGGGCCGCCGGGCCGGTCAGTTCAACGTCGGGTAGTCGGTGTGGTCGCCGCCGTACGCCTGGTCGCCGAGTTCAACACCGACTCGGCCAGCATGACCCGAACCGTGCAGCGCCTCGAGCGCGCCGGCTACGTGCGCCGCGTCCCCGACCCCGAGGACGGCCGGGTCACCCGCGTCGAGCCCACGCCCGCCAGCCTCGTGCTGCGCGAGAAGTTCGAGCGCATCTGGGCCGACCTGGAGGCCTGGACGGTCGGCGACATGTCCGACGGCGACCGCCGCGTGGCCCTGGAGGCGTTGCAGCGCATCGAGGACAACCTGCACGCCGCCGCGTGCCGGCGGTCAGCGGACCAGGAGGTTCAGCCCAACCGTCAGCAGGACGGACAGCAGTAACGAGATAAGAATCATCGCCAGGCAGCCCAGCCCGCCGCCGGCGGGCCGTATGTCCACATTGCCGATCCGCATGCCTCACGCTGTACCCGGCGCGCCGCGCCGTCAACCGCTACGGTCGTCGGGTGACCGCACGGGGTGACGTCCCACACCGCCCGTCACGCTTGAGCCCGATGTTGGGCGGTTACGTGTGAAACTCGGGGGTGGTATAACACCCGTAACCGCCCAAAGTTCGAATGTAGGCGGAGGGATGCGAGGACGTCGCGGAGATGTATGCGGGGAGCTGTCCGGCCAGGAACGAGCCGGCGCCTACAACGAACTGTCGCCGTCCGCGCCGGGACGTTCGTCGGTCCTCAGCAACGAGTAGATGACGACGTCCTGATTTCGGCCATCGTTGAAGAACGCGCCGCGGGCCGTTCCCTCCAACGCGAAGCCGCACTTCTCGGCGATCCGTCGGGATGCGGCGTTCTCGGGGACGATCACGAGCTGGATCCGGTGGAACTTCTTCGTCGCGAAGAGGTAGTCGACCGTCAACCGCACGGCCTCCGTCACGTACCCCCGGCCGGCGAAACCGCTGTCGTAGAGCTGGTAGCTCAGTTCCAGCGCATCCCAGTAGTTGATGGGCTTGAAGAAATCGATGTGCCCGACGAGGTCGTCGCCGGCGAAGATCATCAACGTGCCCTCGTCCGGGCGCCAGAAGCCACCGTCGGCGAACGCCTGCTTGAAGGCGGTCTCGGACATGATGCCGCGGGGGAAGAACGCACCACGATTGGCGATGTCGATATGCGCGGCATACAGGCGGTCCAGATCGCTCGCCAGCACCGGTCGAAGCATCACACGGCTACCCCGAAGCATGCGCACCACCTTACAGAGCGCACCGGTTGGTGGTGGCGCACGAATTCGGACGCCACCACCAACCACAGGTGACTAACGGGCGAAGGTGAACCAGTTGAGGTTGACGAAGTCGGCCGGCTGGCCGCTGGTGAACCGCAGGAACACCGTGTGCGTACCGGTCACCGCCGAGACGTTGCCGGGCACGGTCCGCCAGCTCTGCCAGCCGCCCGTGTTGGCGATGGCGAAGCTGCCGATGGGTGCGTTGTTGACGTTGTCGAGGCGCACCTCGACCAGGCCGCTGATGCCACCGGCCGCTCCCGAGGCCACCCGCGCCGAGAAGGTACGCGGCGTGGTGGACCCGAAGTTGACGTTGTCGTAGCGGACCCAGTCGCCGTTGGCCAGGTAGGCGAGGTTCTGCCCGGCGCCGGTGTCGCTGGTGTCCTCCACGACCACGCCGGACTGGGCGTTGAAGCTCTCCGCCTGGATGATGGCGTACGCGTCGCGCCCGGTCGTCACCGGCGCCGACGTGGGCGGCCGCGTGGTGGGCACGGCCGTCGTCGGCGTCCGGGTGGTCGGTGCGGCCGTCGTGACCGGGGCCGCCGTCGTGGCCGGGCCGGTCGTCGGGCTGGTCCCGCCGCCCGCGCTGCCACCGCTCCACGTGTACGCGCCGGAGGTCGCCGTACGACCGGCCGGCACCGCCAGGGTGGTCCCGTTGGAGAACGTCACGGTGAGCGGCGAGCTGGTGATGTTCGACGCCACGTAGGTACGGGCACCGTTCTTGACGAACACCGCGGCGAGCGGGTGGTTGGCGGTCACGGAGGTGTCGACCGTGCCGAGCGCGGCCAGGTTGCGGATCCAGTGGAAGGTGTGCGCCTTGCTCTCGCCCTCCTCCGAGGTGAACCCGCTGTTGGCGCGGAACGCGGCCAGCGCCGCGTCGCCGTCGCCCAGCGCCCGGAATTCGCCGATGATGTCCTGCCACACGGTCGGTGCGCCGCCGTTGTTGGTGACCAGCTTGTTGTAGTTGGCCACCACGTACGACGGCGAGTACCCGAGGTAGAGGTGCCCGCCCGTGATCGGCAGCATGTTGATGCCCTGGATCATCTCGGGCTCGGCGCTGAACCAGGTGGCGTACGCCCCGCCGTCGCCCCACACCATGCCGACCGAGTTGTGCCCGAAGGCGGCCGGGAAGTTGGCGTCGCGCACGTCGAACCAGTACTCCTGGATCGCCGCGGCCTGGGTGGTGTAGAGGAAGATGCCCGCGTCGCGGACGGCCGCGTTGCCGGTGGCCTGGCCCCACTGGATGAGGGCGTTGGCGAAGTTCATGCCCTCCGACGACGACTCCTGGTTGTTGCCGGCGCCGAACGCCCCGTGCCCGCTGGCCCAGTCGTGGCCGGCGTAGATGTCGAAGTCGCGCAGGTACGGGAACCGGTTGTCGCCTCGGTCGTAGTTGTTGGCGTCGCGGATCAGCAGGTCGATCATCCCGCCGTACTGGGCCGACGACGCCCACGTGCGGTCGAACTTGGCCAGCGTGGCCGCCGCCGCGATGAAGTACCCGTAGTGGAAGTGGTGGTCGTTGAGGTCCTGGTCGGACCCGTACGAGGCCGGGTAGCCGATGAGCGTGCCCCAGTTGCGGTCGTAGTAGAACAGCCGGGCCGACTTGCCGGGGCTGGCGGTGAACCAGTCGGTGAGCTTGGCCTTGATGGCGCTCAGCGCCGCGTCGCGGACGGCCGTGTTGCCGACCTGGTCGGCGATCTCGGCGAGCCGGGCGGCGCGACCCACCGCCTTGCCGGTCCAGTACGTGTCGTCGCCGCGGATGTCGAGCGGGTTGCCCTGCGTCGCGTTGAGGTAGTTGGTCAGCGTCGTGAAGTCGGCGCCGGAGCTGTCGGCGACGGCCGGGATCTCCGGCAGCACCCCGTGGAACTTCATGACCGTCTGGAACTGCCCGATCCCGGTGAGGACGCGCATGCTGCCGCGCGGCGAGACGTAGGTGTTCGAGATCGGCGTGGCCCCGGACAGGGCGTTGGCCTGGTGCGGGTAGAGCGCCACGACCGTACCGGTGGCGCTGCCCTCCCGGGCGGTGGTGGTGAACGCGTACGTGGTGGTGACCGTGCTCGCCGACTGGTTGTACGCGTATGACACCCGGGTGCCGGTCACGTGGGCGTGCGCGTACGCGCCGTAGGTGCTGGCCAGCGCGGCCCGGTCGGAGCCGGCGGGCAGCAGCGCGACCGAGAAGTACCCCTTGCCGGCCAGCGTGGAGGTGATCGTCGAGCCGCTGACCGTCCAGGTGGCGTTCGTCGGGGCGTACGCCACGTAGTCGTGGCCGTTCGCGGTGAAGCCGATGCGCGCGCCGGAGTTGGACCACACGTTCGGGGTGCCCGACACGGTGATCTGCGCGTTGCCGCCGGTGGCCTGGAAGTAGGCGAACGGCAGGCCGTGCCCGATGGTCGCCTTGAGCGTACGGGTGCCGTCCGACCAGTACGGGGTGACCGTCCAGTCGCTCCAGCCGTCCACCTTGACGTCGGGGGAGTTCAGGCCGGCGACGCCGACGAGGATGTCCTGCGTGTACGGGTAGTGGAACTCGCCCACGCCGGTGGCCGTGCCGCTGATGGCCGGCGTGGTGGTGTAGGAGAAGCCCAGCCCGCCGGGGAACGTGTCGTACGCGGCGGGGTGCGCGTGCAGCGGCTCGCTGAACGAGCAGTCCCAGCGCTTGTAGAGCAGCGACGACCACCAGTCGTTGGTGGGTACCGGCCCGGCCGGCGCGTTGGCCGTGACGTACTGGCGGGGGTTGGTCGACAGCGAGCCGCAGCCGGTGGGTAGGGACGCGCCGGCGGGCAGCGTCTCGGTGTAGCTGCCGGCGCCGACGGTGGCGGCGTCGGCCGTGCGGGCCAGCGC
>JAEZGP010000792.1 GCA_023437285.1 Actinomycetes bacterium
GCTCCGACGTGTACGCCGGCGACGCGACCGCCGCGCTGCGCGAGGCCGCGGAGGCGCTGCACGTGCCGGTCTTCACCAACGGCATGGGGCGTGGCAGCCTGCCGCCCGAGCACCCGCTGGCCTTCGCCAAGGCCCGCCGCGCCGCGCTGCGCGGGGCCGACGTGGTGGCGGTCGTCGGTACGCCGCTGGACTTCCGGCTCAGCTTCGGCGACTTCGGCGACGCGCAGGTCATTCACATCGTCGACGCCCCGACCCAGCGGGCCGGGCACGTCAGCGCCACCGTCTCGCCCGCCGGTGACCTGCGGCTCATCCTGTCCGCGCTGGCCGACGCGTCGGCCGTCAACCGGGCCGAGCACGTCGACTGGGTCAACCAGCTGCGCCAGTTGGAGGACGCCGCCCGCCAGGCCGAGCAGGCCGAGCTGGCCGCCGACACCGACCCGATCAAGCCCAGCCGCGTCTACGGCGAGCTGCGCAAGGTGCTCGAACCCGACGCGGTCACCATCGGCGACGGCGGCGACTTCGTCTCCTACGCCGGCAAATACCTGGAGCCGGCCCAGCCGGGCACGTGGCTCGACCCCGGCCCGTACGGCTGCCTGGGTACGGGCATGGGGTACGCGCTGGGTGCCCGGGTCACCTATCCCGACCGCCAGATCTGCGTACTCATGGGCGACGGCGCCGCCGGCTTCTCCCTGATGGACGTGGAGTCGCTGGTCCGTCAGCAGTTGCCGGTCGTCATCGTGGTCGGCAACAACGGCATCTGGGGCCTGGAGAAGCACCCCATGCGCGCCATGTACGGCTACGACGTGGCCGCCGACCTACAGCCCGGGCTGCGCTACGACGACGTCGTACGCGCGCTCGGCGGGGCGGGGGAGACCGTCGAGAAGCCCGGCGACCTGGGTCCGGCCCTGCGGCGGGCGTTCGACGCCGGCGTGCCGTACCTGGTCAACGTCCTCACCGACCCGGCCGACGCCTACCCGCGCTCCTCCAACCTGGCCTGAGGTCAGGTCTTGGGGTCGTCGAGGTCCTTGCCGCGCAGCTCCTCCTCGCGGCGGCGCAGGTCCTCCTCCCACCGGCGCAGGAGTTCCTCGTCCTCTTGGCGGGACTTGTTGAGGTTGGCCAGGAACTCGGGGTCGTCGTCGGGGGCCAGGGGTCGGGTGCGCCGCGGCTCGGGCGGGCCACCCACGGCGCCCCGGATGCCACCCGGCCGGGCCGCGGCACGCTGGGGGCGGCCCGCGATGAACCAGCCGATCGGGCCGATGGGCGAGAACACCAGGATGATGAGCACCCAGATGAGGCGTGGCAGGTTGCGGACCTCGTCCTCCTCGGTCGACAGGCAGTCGATGAGGGCCACTACGGCGAGGACGAGGTTAATGAGGAAAAGCAGGAGATATACGCGGGCCACGCCCTGAATGATGCACCCTTGGGCCAACCGGCGCAGCCTGGAGGGGCGGCGCCGGTGGCGGCGGTCGCGTTGACGGCCGGCAGCGGCGATCTGGAGGAGCGGGTGGTGGCGACGCAGCGGATCACCGTGCGGAACGCGCGTTTCCAGCAGTGGCAGGCACTGTTGACGAACCGGAACAAGCGGCAGCGGGCCCGCGAGTTCCTCGTCCAGGGCGTACGGCCGATCAACGTCGCGGTCGAGCGGGGCTGGCCGGTCCGGACGCTGATCTTCGATTGCCAGCGACCCCTGTCGGCCTGGGCCCGGGGCCTGCTCCGCACGACCCGCGCGGAGCAGGTGGGCATGGCCTCGGAGCTGCTCGCCGAGCTGGGCGAAAAGAACGAGGAGGTCCCCGAGGTGGTCGCGGTGCTGGAGATGCCGGACGACGACCTCGGCCGCATCGCGGTGGCCGACGACTTCCTCGGCGTGCTGTTCGACCGGCCGACGAGCCCGGGCAACATCGGCAGCGTCATCCGTTCCGCGGACGCCTTCGGCGCCCACGGGGTGATCGTGACCGGACACGCCGCGGACGTCTACGACAGCAGGACGGTACGGGCGAGCACCGGGTCGCTGTTCGCGCTGCCCACCGTGCGGGTACCCGCGGCGGGACAGGTCGCGGCGTGGCTCGACGCGCGGCGGGCGGCCGGAACGCCCGTGCGGACGGTGGGCATGGACGAGCGCGGCGACGCCGACGTCTTCGACGTCGACCTCACGGGCCCGACCCTGCTGCTGATCGGCAACGAGACGACGGGGCTCAGCGCCGCGTGGCGGGAGCTGGCCGACCGCATGGTGCGCATTCCCATGGTCGGCAGCGCCAGTTCCCTCAACGCTGCCAACGCCGCGACCGCGGTGCTCTACGAGGCCGCCCGCCAGCGCATCCGAGCGCGCGACTCCGCGGTGGCGACGTCGTGAGTGCCGAGCCGCTCGGGCCGGCGGCCGTGGCTGACCTGCTGGCCAGGTACGACGCCCACCTGCGCGCCTACGTGCCCGACCCCTTGCCGGACGGCGCCCGGGTGGAGCGCGACGGCCCGCTGGTGCGCTTCGTCGGGCTCGACAACCAGGGTTTCGTGACCTACCGCGATCTCGGCGGGCTCGACGGCGACGCGCTCGACGAGCTGATCGCCCGGCAGCGTGACTACTTCGCCGCCCGGGGCGAGGGGGTGGAGTGGAAACTGCACGGCCACGACCTGCCCGCCTCGCTGCCCGACCGGCTGGTCGCCGCGGGGTTCGAACCCGCGGACCGGGAGACCGTCGTGGTGGGGCTCGCCGCGCCGTTGGCCAGGGCCGATGGCACGCCGCCGGACGGCGTACGGCTGCGCGAGGTCGACTCCCGCGCGGACCTGGCCCGGATCGCGGAGCTGGAGTCGCGGGTGTGGGGTGCGGACCGCTCGTGGCAGGCCGAGGCGCTGCGCAAGGAGATCATGGCGGACCCGGACGCGATCACGGTGGTGCTGGCGGAGGCGGGCGGGGAGGTCGTGTCGGCCGGGTGGGTGCGATATGTCACAGGAACGGGGTTCGCCACGCTGTGGGGCGGGTCGACCCTAGCCGAGTGGCGCGGTCGGGGCATCTACCGGGCGATCCTTGCTCGGCGGGCGCGCCTGGCGGCGGCGCGCGGCTACCGCTTCCTGCAGGTGGACGCCTCTGACGACAGCCGCCCGATCCTGCAACGACTCGGGTTCGTCGCGCTCACGACCACCACGCCGTATGTGTGGACGTCGATGATGTCAGGTTGACCACACCGCGCGTACGGTGTCGCGCAGGCAGGTGTCGCGCAGCCGCCCACAGGCGCACCGGTGCTCGTCCGGCGCGGACCGGCAGCGGTGGGCCGGCGCGTGCCCGATCGGCGCGATGGGTGGCCCCGCATCGATGACCATTTGTGAATGAAGCTCGTGAGCTGCCATTTTGGCCCCCTGTTCGCACACAGTATGCGTGCGGGAGCGGGTCGCCGTGAGCTGAGTCACAGATCACCGTGCGGGAAGCTAACTTACCTGTGGGTAACATTGGGCCCGTCGGCTGCCCGCTGCCCAGATCCGGCAGGGTGGCACCATCGGGAGAGCCCACGCCACGACCGCTCGGTCGTTCAAGCAGGAGGACGTCGAAACGCGATGAACATCGTCGTACTCGTCAAGCAGGTGCCCGACTCCAGTGCGGAGCGCAGCCTGCGCAGTGACGACAACACCGTCGACCGGGAGTCGGCCAACAACGTCATCAACGAGATGGACGAGTACGCCATCGAGGAGGCGCTCAAACTCCAGGAGGCGCACGGCGGCACGGTCACGCTGCTGTCCATGGGCCCCGAGCGCGCCACCGAGGCGATCCGCAAGGGTCTGCAGATGGGGCCGGACTCCGGCGTCCACGTCGTCGACGAGGCGCTCGCCGGCTCGTGCGCGCTGGCCACCTCCAAGGTGCTCGCCGCCGCGCTGCGCACCCTGTCGCCCGACCTGGTGCTGTGCGGTGCCGAGGCCACCGACGCGCGCGGCCAGATCGTCCCGCAGATGGTCGCCGAGCGGCTCGGCGTCCCCGCGCTCACCGGCACCCGCAAGCTCACCGTCGACGGCTCGTCGCTGACCGCCGAGCGCCAGACGGAGGAGGGCTACGAGGTCATCAGCGCGTCGACCCCGGCGGTCGTCAGCGTGTGGGACACGATCAACGATCCGCGCTTCCCGTCGTTCAAGGGCATCATGGCGGCCAAGAAGAAGCAGATCCAGACGCTGACCCTGGCCGACCTGGGCATCGCCGCCGACGAGGTCGGCGTCGCCGGCGCCTCGACGGCAGTGGTCGAGCACAGCAAGCGGCCGCCGCGCGTCGCCGGGACCCGGGTCGAGGACTCCGGCGAGGGCGGCCTGGCGCTGGTCGAGTTCCTGTCGTCCGAGAAGTTCGTGTGAGGTAGAGATGGCTGAGGTTCTCGTCCTGGTCAAGGTCGCCGGCGGCAAGGTCAACAAGGCCACGCTGGAGGCGCTCACCATCGCCCGTACGCTCGGCGAGCCCGCCGCGGTCGTCGTGGGCGACGCCGCCGACGTCGTGGCGACCCTCGGGGAGTACGGCGCGACGAAGGTGTACGCCGCCGACGCCGAGGAGCTGCGCGACTACCTGGTCGCCCCGAAGGTGACCGTCCTGGAGCAGCTCGTGCGGGAGGTCTCGCCGGCCGCCGTGCTCATCCCCTCCACGCAGGAGGGCAAGGAGATCGCCGGCCGCCTCGCGGTCCGCCTCGACAACGGCGTCCTCGTCGACGTCAGCGAGCTGGCCGCCGACGGCACCGCCACGCAGGTGGTGTTCGCGGGCGGCACGATCGTGAAGTCCAAGGTCACGCGCGGCATTCCGCTGGTCACCGTGCGGCCCTCGTCGGTGACGCCGACGACCGCCGCGGCCACCCCGGCCGTCGTGCCCGTCACCGTGACGCTGTCCGACGCCGACAAGGCCGCGCGCGTGGTCGAGCGGGTCGTCGAGGCCAAGGGCGCCCGCCCCGAGCTGACCGAGGCGTCCGTGGTCGTCTCCGGCGGTCGCGGCGTGGGCAGCGCGGACAACTTCAAGCTCGTCGAGGAGCTGGCCGACCTGCTCGGCGGCGCGGTCGGCGCGTCGCGCGCGGCCACCGACTCGGGCTTCTACCCGCACCAGTTCCAGGTGGGCCAGACCGGCAAGACCGTCTCGCCGCAGCTCTACGTGGCGCTGGGCATCTCCGGGGCGATCCAGCACCGGGCCGGCATGCAGACGTCGAAGACGATCGTCGCGGTCAACAAGGACGCCGAGGCGCCGATCTTCGAGCTGGCCGACTTCGGCGTGGTCGGGGACCTGTTCACCGTCGTCCCGCAGGCCGCCGAGGAGATCCGCAAGCGCAAGGGCTGAGCCCTGACCGGCCGAGGGGGGGGGCGCCCCCCCCCG
>JAEZGP010000794.1 GCA_023437285.1 Actinomycetes bacterium
CGCCGTCCGTCGTCCCGGCCGCGGGGCGGCAGGCCGCGAGGGCGGCGGACGCGGCGGCGCGTGCCTCGGCGCCGACGCCTTCCGTGTGGAGCCGGAGCGCGACGGTAGCGAGCTGCGATGCGATCAATGAACACCCCTACCATAGCCTGATACTTGAGTTAGGTTAGCTACTCAAGCACAGCATGTCCATGGTCAGGTGGGTGGATCGGGCAGCTCACCCCTCGGAGGCGGCCCCCAGACCGGCCCGCAGCGTCTCCCCGATGGTCGACTCGCTCTTGACGCCGACGAAGAAGGCGAACACCACGAGCGCGGCCTGCCGCTGGTCGTCGGTGAGCTGGCGGTGAAAGAGCTCGGCGTGCGCCTGCACGAGTTCGTTGATCTCGGCGAGCACCGGGCCGGCCTCCGGCGTGGCCATCACCCTGATCATCCGCCGGTCCTCGTCGACGCGCTCGCGCCGCACCAGCCCGCGACCCTCCAGGTCGCGCACCAGACGCGAGGCGAAAGCCGGCACGATGTCCAGCCGCTCGGCGAGCTGGTTGACCGCGAGCGGCTGGTCCCCGGCGCCGAAGATCTGGATCAGCGCCTGGTGGGCCAGCGGATCGAAGCCGTACTCGCGGGCCACGTCATCGACGATCCGGACCACCTTGCGGATGACGTACCGGGCCGTGGCGACGGCCTGCACGTACGCCTTCTGGTCGGTGATCCCACCCTGCCCACTCTGGGCCCAGGCAGCCAGCGCGACCTCGGTCTCGTTCAACACCGTTCCTCTCGACAGCCGACAAAACGCCGCTGTTGAGTAACATACCCGGGTTAGTTTTCTTTCGGCGCTCAGCTCCGGTCGCGGGTCATCTGGGCGTCCACCAGCACCGGACGCCGCTCCTCGCGCACGATCGACGCCGCCCGGCGCAGGGTGGCCGGCAGGTCGGCGGCGTCGCGTACCGGGCCGAACGCCTCGACACCCTGGGCCCGGGCCAGGCCGGCGAAGTCCACGTCCGGGTCGGTGATGTCGATGCCCACGGCCACGTCCGTGTCCCGGCCGCGCTGGTGGCTGATCTCCGTCTGGTGCATCCGGTCCTGGTTGTACGTGCGGTTGTTGGCCATCACCACCAGCATCGGCAGCCGCATGTTCGCGGCCGTCCACAGCGACGAGGCGGTGTAGAGGAAGTCCCCGTCGGACTGGATGTCGACGACCAGCGTGTCGTCGTCGCGGTGGGCCAGCGCGCAGCCCATCGCCGCCGGTACGCCGTAACCGAGCCCACCACCCCCGGAGATACCCAGGTAGCAGTTCCAACTGGCCATGTCCCAGGCCCGGCGGGTGTTGCCGTAGAGAGCGCCGAAGGCGAGCTGCCACGGGCCGTCGCTGACCGCCTCGTAGGTCTCGGCGGCGAGCCGGCCCGGCCCGAACTCCCCCGCGTCGCGGCGGACCTTCGCCCGCCACATTGCCGGCGTGCTCGCCTGCGCGGTCAGCTGCGCGGTCCGCGCGCCGGCCCGCTCGACCGCGTCCGGGTCCGCGCCGACCAGCTCGGTCACCATCTGCGCCAGGCGCGGCAGGGCGAGCGTGGCGTCACCGGTGAGCACGGCCTCGATCCGGTCCCAGGCGGCCGCCGAGCGGTCCACCGGGGCCCGCTCGACCAGCGCCGCGCCGGAGAGCACGAAGACCCGCGCGTCGGGCCGGGGCAGCCAGGCGAAGTCCCGCTCGGCCACGTCGGTACGGCCGAGCGCGAAGTACGGGTCGCGCACGTCGACCGCGAGCACCACGTCGGCCTCGGCCAGCGCCGCGTGGTGGCGGCCGGTGGCGTCGGCCCAGTGGGTGTTCGGGAAGTTGTGCCGGGCACCGAGGTCGACCACGCCGGCACCGAGCCGCTCGGCGAGCGTGATCAGCGCGTGGTACGCCGCCTCGCTGCGGCCCGCGTTGTCGGCCAGCAGCAGCGGCCGCTCGGCTCCGACCAGCGCCTCGGCCAGCGGCGCGAGGTCGGCGTCGGCGACGGTCGGGGTGGTGTGCCGGGCCAGGGCGGTCTCCGGCGCCCACAGCGGGTTGGCCGCGAGCGGGTCGGGCCACCCGCCCTCCTGCAGGCCGGCGTCCAGGGCCACGTAGACCGGCGCCTGCGGGAACGAGACCGTGGCGTTGTACGCCCGGGCGAGGCTGTGCGGTACGGCGGCGAGGCTGGTCGGCGCGTCGTCCCACTTGGTGAAGTCGCGGACCAGTGCGGCCTGGTCGCGGGCCGCGTGGATCCAGTCAATCCACGGCCGGCGCCGGGTGGCGTCCGCCGGTCCCGCGCCACCGACCACCAGCATCGGGACCTGGTCGAGGAAGGCGTTGAACAGGGCCATCGAGCCGGTCTGCAGGCCCACGAGGTTGTGCAGGGCCACGCCCATCGGCCGGCCGGTGGTCTTGGCGTACCCGTGCGCCATGCCCACCGCCACGTTCTCGTGCAGCGTCAGCACCAGCTCCGGGCGGCCGGCCCGGACCAACGAGTCGTGGAAGCCCCGCAGGGTGGCCCCCGGGTTGATCGCCACGTGTGCGATGCCGAGCCGGGCGAGCGTCTCGACCATCAGGTCGCTGCCGTACCGGGTCTGATCCGCCATGACGGTCACGCTTCCAATCCATTGCGGCTGATGAGCTGCCGGACGATGACATTGCGCTGGATCTCGTTCGTGCCCTCACCGACGATCATCAGCGGGGCGTCGCGGAAGTACCGTTCCACGTCGAACTCGGTGGAGTAGCCGTATCCGCCGTGCACCCGTACCGCGTCCAGCGCGATCTGCATCGCGGCCTCCGAGGCGAACAGCTTGGCCATGCCCGCCTCGAGGTCGCAGCGTTGGCCGGACTCGGCGCGTTCGGCCGCGTAGAGCACGAGTTGGCGGGCGGCGGTCAGCTTGGTGGCCATGTCGGCCAGGTAGTTGCCGATCGACTGGTGTTTCCAGATCGGTACGCCGAACGACGAGCGCTCCTGCGCGTAGCGCAGCGCGTCCTCGAACGCCGCCCGCCCCACGCCGAGCGCACGGGCGGCCACCTGGATGCGTCCGGTCTCCAGCCCGGTCATCATCTGCGCGAAGCCGTACCCCGGCCGGCCGCCGAGTACGGCGTCGGCCGGCGCCACGTACCCGTCGAACGACAGCTCGCAGCTCTCGACGCCCTTGTAGCCGAGCTTGGGCAGGTCGCGGGAGACGGTGAGGCCCGGCCCGTGTTCGACCAGCAGGACGCTCACCCCGCGGTGGGCGGGCGTGGCGGCCGGGTCGGTCTTGCACAGCAGCGCGATGAGCCCGGAGCGCCGCGCGTTGCTGATCCAGGTCTTCGCGCCGGTGATCACGTAGTGGTCGCCGTCCGGCCGGGCCGTGGTGGTCATGGCCCGCAGGTCCGAGCCACCGCCCGGCTCGGTCAGCGCCATCGTGGCGCGCAGCGCGCCGGTCGCCATGTCGGGCAGGTACCGGTTGCGCTGCTCGTCGGTGCCGAAGGCGAGCAGCAGCTTGGAGACCACCGTGTGGCCGCCCATCGCCCCGGCCAGGCTCATCCAGCCCCGGGCCAGCTCCTCGGTAACCATGGCGTAGCACGGCATGGAGACCCGGGTGCCGCCGTACTCCTCGGGGATGGCGAGGCCGAAGATGCCCAGCTCCTTCATCGTCTCGATGAGCTTCTCCGGGTACTCGTTGGCATGCTCAAGCTCGCGGGCGACCGGTCGGACCTCGCGGTCGACGAAGTCGCGTACGACGTCGACGACCGCCTGTTCTTCCGTGCTCAACGTGGTCACGATCGTTCCTTCCGGTCTGCCTGTTCACTCGACTGTGCCGGCCGCCCACCCGGTGCCGCCGGCCCACCTCGCGGCCCGGCCGGGGCCTGCCGCCCGGTCACACGACCCCGTCCGCGCGCAACGCCGCGATCTGGTCGCGATCGCGGCCGAGCTCGGCGAGTACCGCGTCGGTGTGCTCGCCGACGCCCGGCACCGGGCCGAGGTACGCCTCGGTGCCGCTGAGCACGGCGGGGGGCAGCAGGGCGCTGACCTCGCCGCCCGGCGTCGCCACGGTGCGCCACCGGTCGCGGTCGGCCAGCACGGGGTGGGCCAGGAAGTCCTCGACGGTGTTGAGCCGGGAGTTGGCGATGCCGGCCCGGTCGAGCAGCCCGCGCACGGTCGGGCCGTCCAGCTCGGCCAGCCGGTCGGCGATGATCCGGTCGAGGTCGCCCCGGTGCGCGACCCGGCCGGCGTTGCTGGCGAAGCGCGGATCGTCGGCCAGCCCGAGCTGGCCCAGCACGATCTCGCAGAAGGTGCGCCACTCCCGTTCGTGCTGGATCGCCAGCAGCACGGTCGCGCCGTCGCCGGCCGTGTACGGGCCGTACGGCGCGATCGTGGCGTGTGCCGCGCCGACCCGCTCGGGCTGGCGGCCCCCGTACCGGGTGTAGTAGGCGGGCTGCCCCATCCACTCGGCGAGCGCGTCGAACAGCGACACCTGCACGGCCGGGGCGGTCCCGGTGGTGGCCCGGGTGTAGAGGGCGGTGAGGATGCCGCTGTAGGCGTACATGCCGGCGGCGATGTCGGCGATCGAGATCCCCACCTTCGCCACCTGCTCGGCGGTGCCGGTCAGCGACACGAGCCCGGTCTCGAACTGGACGAGCAGGTCGTAGGCCTTGCGATGGGCCCACGGGCCGTCGGCGCCGAAGCCGGAGATGTCACAGACGATCAGATCGGGGTACCGCTCGCGCAGCTGGTCGGCGTCGAGGCCGAGCCGGCCCGCGGCGCCGGGGGCGAGGTTCTGCACGAACACGTCCGCGCGGGAGAGCAGGTCGTGCAGGACGGCCGAGCCGGCGGGCTGCTTCACGTCCAGCGTCAGCGACTGCTTGGACCGGTTGAGCCAGACGAAGTAGCTGGACTGGCCGTACACGGACTCGTCGTAGCGGCGGGCGAAGTCACCGCCGCCGGGACGCTCGATCTTGATAACTCGCGCGCCGAGGTCGGCGAGCTGCCGGGTGGCGAACGGAGCCGCCACCGCCTGTTCGAGGCTGATCACGGTGACACCGTCAAGCGGTCGCGGCACGGCACATCCTCACGGCTCTACTACCTCAGCGAAGTTAGCAACCTGAGCACCGTAATCTGCCAGGTCGCCCCACGTACAGACGGCTAATATCACACTAGAAATAGGCACTCAAGTAACCTATGCTCGCCGTCATGCTAACTGGAGGCACCATCCGCGCCAAGTGGGGAGTCATCATCCCCTCCACGAATGTCATGGTGGAGCACGACTTCGCAGCCCTCTGTCCGTACGGCGTGACGTTCCACGCCGGCCGCGCCTACATCGCCAGCCCGTCCATGGCCACCGACGAGGACGCCAAGACGCTGCTGGACGAGATGGACCAGGGATTCTCCACCGCGCTGCGCGACGTGCTCACCGCCAAGGTCGACCGGATCATCATCGCCATGTCCGCCGAGGTGATGCGGCGGGGCGTCAAGGGCGGCCAGGACTTCGTCGACGACATCGCACAGCAGGCCGGGCTGCCGGTCACCACCGGCCCGGAGGCCGTGATCGCCGCGCTGCACCGCATCGGTGCGACCAAGATCGGCGTGCTCACGCCCTACCAGCCGGAGTCCGACGCGCTCACCCGCGAATACTTCGAGGCCAGCGGCTTCGAGGTGCGCCAGGTCGCGGGGCTGCGTTGCACCTCGGCCACCGACATCGCCGAGGTCACCCCCGACCGGATCGTCGCCGCCCTGCGTGAGCTGGACCGCTGCGGCGCCGACGCCCTGGTGCAGGTCGGTTCCAACCTCAACGCCGTCGCCCTGGCTGCCCAGGCCGAACACTGGCTGGACACCCCGACCATCTCCATGAACACCGCGACCGTCTGGCATGCCCTGCGCCAGTCCGGCATCACCGACCAGCGCGGCGACGCCGGCCCGCTGCTGCGCGACTTCTGAGCCACCCTGGCGCCTACCCAGGCGCTTCCGGTCCGGGCCCGCCAGCCCGGACCGGGGCCCAGGCCGGGGACCCGGCACGAACAGGCCCGGCCCGCACGATCGGGCACGCACCGATGTGATCAGGCGCGCGACCCGGCGACGTACGGGGTGAAGCGCCAGCGCCGCGACGTGGCATACCAGGCCTGCTCCGCGACCACGGCCCGCTTCGGGCCCCGCGTGGCGGCGTCGCGGTCCGGCCCAGTGAGCACCTCGAGGTCGGCCAGCTCGTGCAGGACGAAGCAGTTCAACTCGCCGTCGGGCGCCTGCGGGGCGTACAGCCGCCGGATGCGCAGCCAGGACGGGGCGTTGAGCAGCAGCGGGGAGTGCTCAGTGTCGTACCAGTCGTCGAAGACCGGCAGCGCCTCGATCGGTACGGCGAAGCTGACCACCAGCAGGTGGGCGGTGGCCTGCGCCGCCGGCCCGGAGTCGTAGACCAGCTCGCACGCCAGTCCGCCCGGTACGGTGCCGGGCAGCAGTGCCAGCCCGGTCGTACCCTCGTCCTCCGGCGCGTACCACTCCCCCGGCCCGGCCGCGGCCGTGATCTCGTCCAGCGGCGCGCGCAGCAGCGTGACCAGGGGTCGGGGCGGCGCATCGACCAGCATGGCCTTGGGATCGTTCATCGTCGTGTCCTCACGTTGACCGCCTTCACCTGCGCGTAGGAGCGCAACTCGTCCAGGCACTCCTCCCGGCCGAGACCGCTGTCGCGTACCCCGCCGAACGGCATGCCCCAGTAGTGCCGGCTCACGTCGTTGACCCACACGTACCCGGTGTCCAGGCCGCGTACGGCTTGCATCGCCTGGCTCAGGTCGTTGGTCCACACCGCGCCGGTGAGGCCGTACTGCACCGCATTGGCCCGCGCGAGCGCGTCGTCCAGATCGGACCAGCCCAGTACGGAGATGACCGGGCCGAAGATCTCCTCGCGGGCGATGCGCATGCTCTGCTCGACCCGGTCGAAGAGCACGGGGTACTGGTAGTACCCGGCGCGCGCGTCGCGGACGCTCGGCCCGCATACCAGGCGCGCGCCTTCGTCCCGCCCGGCGGTCACGTACCCGGCGACCCGGTCGCGGTGCGCGGCCGAGACGAGCGGCCCCATGGCGGTGCCCTCCGCGTACGCGACGCCCGGTTCGATCTTCGCCAGCCGCGCCGCCACCGCCTCGACCACCTCGTCGTGGATGCGCGCGTGCACGAAGACCCGGGAGGTGGAGCCGCACGACTGCCCGGCGCAGCTGTCCAGGTTCATGCCGGCGACGACCGCGTCGGCCACCGCGTCCACCGGGGCGTCCGGGAAGACGATCATCGCGTTCTTGCCGCCGAGTTCCAGCGACACGTGCCGCACCGCCGACTCGGCCGCCGCGCGCTGGATGGCCAGGCCGGTGGCGAGGCTGCCGGTGAACCCGATCCGGCGCACCTCGGGATGGGTGACCAGCGCCGCGCCGGTCCGCGCGCCGCCGGACAGCACGGTCAGCACCCCGGGCGGCAGCACGTCGCGGGCCAGTTCGGCCAGCCGCAGCGCGGACAGCGGCGTCTGGTCGGCCGGTTTCAGCACGACGGCGTTGCCCATCACCAGCGGCGGCAGCATCGCCTTGATGGCGAAGTACGCCGGGTGGTTGTAGGCGACGACGCGGGCCACCACCCCGAACGGCTGGTACTCGCTGAAGTGCAGGTCGCGCGGGTCGATCGGGATGGTGTCGCCGCCGGTCATGCCGGCCACCGCCGGCCAGGTGACGAACTGGTGCAGGCAGCGTTCGATGTCGGCGACCATCGCCGGGTACGGGTTGCCGCCGTCCATGGCGTCGAGCATCGCCAGCTCGTGCCGGTGCTCCCGGACCACCTGGCCGAACGCGTCGAGGTAGCGGCGCCGGCCCGGTACGCCGAGGGCGTGCCAGTCGGGCTGGGCCGCCAGGCCGGCCCGGACGGCCCGGTCCACAACGGCTTCGGTGGCCTGCGGGACGTGCGTCAGCGGGGACCCGGTGGACGGGTCGACCGTCTCGGCCACGGCCAGGCCGGTCACCGGCTCGCCGGCGACGGTGATGCCCGGCGGTTCGGCGGCGAGCCGGTCACGGACCAGGTCGGCCAGGGCCGCGATGCTGCCGGTACTCACTGGTCTGCCTCCGTCGCTGGGTCGCTGTAACC
>JAEZGP010000073.1 GCA_023437285.1 Actinomycetes bacterium
CGGGGGGGGGCCCCCCCCCCGCCCGCGGCCGCCGGAGGCACCCTGACGCGTCAGGCGTCGGCCGCCTCGCGGCGCTCGCGAACACTCGCCGACAGCGCGTCCAGCACGCCCGCGGTGGTGTCCCAACCCATGCAGGCGTCGGTGACGCTCTGCCCGTACGTCATGCCGGGGCCGATCTCCTGGCGGCCCGGCACGAGGAAACTTTCCAGCATCACCCCGCCGATGCCGACCTGACCGCCCGCCACCTGCGCGGCGATCTCGGCCGCCACGCCCGCCTGACGCACGTGGTCCTTGCCGCTGTTGGCGTGGCTGGCGTCAATGACCAACCGCTGCACGAGGCCGTGCTTCTCCAGCAGCTTGAGCGCGTCGGCCACGTCCGCGTCGCCGTAGTTCGGGCCCCGGGTGCCGCCACGCAGGATCACGTGACAGTCCGGGTTGCCGGTCGTCGTCACGATCGCCGCGCGGCCCGCGTCGTCGATGCCGAAAAACACGTGGTTGCTCCGGGCGGCCCGGCTGGCGTCCACCGCGACCTGCACATCACCGTCGGTGGCGTTCTTGAAGCCCACCGGCATCGACAGGCCCGACGCCAACTGCCGGTGCACCTGGCTCTCCGTGGTCCGCGCCCCGATCGCCCCCCACGTCACCGTGTCCGCGATGTACTGCGGGCTGGTCGGGTCCAGGAACTCGCAACCCACCGGCAGGCCGATGTCGAGGATGTCGAGCAGCAGCCGCCGCGCCGTACGCAGACCCCGGTGGATGTCGTACGTGCCGTCCAGCCCCGGGTCGTTGATCAGGCCCTTCCAACCCAGCGTGGTGCGCGGCTTCTCGAAATACACCCGCATCACCACGACCAGCTCGTCGCGGTTGTCGTCGGCGAACGCCTTGAGCCGGCGCGCGTAGTCCAGCGCCGCGGCCGGGTCGTGCACCGAGCACGGGCCGACCACCACGAGCAGGCGGTCGTCCTCGCCGGCCATCACGCGGCGCACCGCGTCGCGCGACTCGCGCACCAGCGCGGCCCGGCGCTCACCCAGCGGCAGCTCGTCGAGCAGCCCGCGCGGGGAGATAAGCGGCTGGAAGCCGGAAACGTGCAGGTCGCTGGTCTCGCCGGCAGCACCGGCGCCGGTATCGTCGCCGGTCGCGTCGGCCTGAGCGGGCTGTGTGGTCATCCTGGGCACCTGTCCTTTTTGTGGCAGGCGGCCCGTGTCGTCCCAGGCCAGCCCGCCGGTTCACATGACAAAGGGCAGGGAACGATCTCCCTGCCCTGCTGGCTCTGGTTCGGTGTCGGTCAGCGCATGCGACCGTCGGCTCGGACCAGAGCCAACGTAAAGCGCCAATAACGGTGAACCACGTCCGACACCTTAGCGCCCCCAGCCCGATCCGCCAAGCCCGCGGCGTGTCAACGCGTGTTCAGGTCGGCCAACTTCGCCTCGACCTCCGCCAGCTCGGCGCGTAACCGCTGCGCCTGATGCTCGGCCTCGGCCCGCTCGGCGGCCAGGATCTGCTCCACCGCCTCGTGCACGGCGGGCACGTCGAGCAGCGCCACCATCTTCAGCGCCTCCGTGGGCCGGATCACGTAGGGCTTCGCGACCGCCTTCGTGCCCTGGTTGGCGCCGACGGTCCACTCGCCGTCCGCGTACGCCAGCGTGACCGTCAGCGCCGGGATCGGCTTGGACTTGGCCGCCTTGGCGGCCTTGCGGGCGGCCGGCTTCGCCTCGCCGCCCTGCTCCGGCACGTCGGCGCCCTTCGCGGGGGCGGCCGGCTCGGCGGTGGTGGTCTGGGCCACGGTCTCCTCCTGGCGGGGGGCCGGCACCGGGGCCGGCTTCGAGTCACGGGTGATCATGAAGGGCGGGGGAGCCTGCTCCGGCTCGAACTCCGGCGCCGCCGACCGGGCCGCGCCACGCTGCCCCTTCGGCGCGATCGCCAGGTCGGCGGGGGAGAAGGGCAGCTCGTCGCGGCCGAACCGGACCACCACCCACTCGTCGGACACCTCCGGGTCGGTCAGCTCGACGATCTGCCCCGTCTGCCCGGCGATCTGGCCGGCGTTGTCGGTGAACACGACCTTGGGCTTGCGGCCGCTGGCGAGCGTGTCGCGGATCGTCTCGAGCTCCTGCGTGGACAGTCCGGAGCCCTGGGTGCGGGCCGGGCTGCGGGTGGCCGCCATGGGGCCCTCCTTTTCGTACACCTGTTTGATTCTGTCTTTGTATCAGGTGGCGCCGACTTTTTCGACCGGGCACGCCGCCCAGGGGAGGCTACGACGCGCGCTTGCGCAACAGAGCGAGGGCCCCGTCAGCGTGCGCGTTCATGTTCAGCTCGCTATCCAGTACGCCCAGGATCGTGCGGTCCGTACCGATCACGAACGTCAGCCGGCGCATGCTCAACGGCCCCAGCGGGATCCGCCGCCGCACCCCGAACCGGTCGGCGACCACCCCGCCGACGTCCGACAGCAGCGGATAGTCGAAGCCGTACCGGTCAGAAAACCGCTGCTGCCGCTCGACGCTGTCGCGACTGATGCCCACCCGAACGGCACCCACCTCGGCGAACTCCTTGGCCAGGTCCCGGAAGTGACAACTCTCGGCGGTGCAGCCGCGCGTCATCGCCGCGGGGTAGAAGAACAACACCACCGGCCCGGTGGCCAGGAACTCGGTGAGCCGCCGCAGCGTGCCCGTCTGGTCGGGCAGCTCGAAGTCGTCCACCACATCGCCGATCGCGAGCTTGCGCGCCATCGCTGTGCGTCCTCCGTCCCCGATCGTCCCGACCGGAAGACTACGCGCGCCAGTGCACCGGGTGGGCCAGGGACGCCGGCACCACGGTCCGCGCGTCGCCGCGCGCGGACGTCAGCTGCGACTGGGTCAGGAACAGCGCGTCGCCCAGATTAGCGCCGCGCAGGTCGGCGCCCCGCAGGTCAGCGCCGGTCACGTCGGCCAGGCGCAGGTCCGCCCGGCGCAGGTCCGCACCGATGAGCACCGCGCCGCGCAGGTTGGCCCCCCGCAGGTCCTGCCCGGCCAGCCGGGCACCCGTTAGGTTGGCGCCCCGGTGGTCGCGCCGCCGGCTCGGCACGCCTGCCCGGGTCAGCTCGCTGGCCCGCGACAGCAGCGGGTTCAC
>JAEZGP010000136.1 GCA_023437285.1 Actinomycetes bacterium
GGGGGGGGGCGGGGGGGGGGTTGCGCGGCCGGGGCGACCGGGCCGGGGCGGAGCTCGCGGAGCTGATCCATAGCGGGCCGGCGGCGGTGGCCGCCGACCCGTTCGCCCTGACCACGACGTTCGAGGACCTGCTCGCGGACTGACCGCACAGACCCACGTGACTGTGCGACAACTGTGACCGAAAACAGTTCGCAACGTGTTGACGTGCACGGACCCGCCCGCGCTTAGATCTTGGGCGGGACCAGGGAGGTTGCGCGTTGGCACGGTCGTTCTCGCGGCGCAGGGTGGATTCGGTCGGCGCGGGCCTGCCCGCGACTTTCTGGTACCTGTGGATCGGCATCCTGGTCAACCGGGTCGGCGGTTTCGCGGTTCTGTTCCTGTCGCTGTATCTGACCAACGCCCGGCACGTCAGTGTCTCGATCGCTGGCCTGGTCGTGGGCGCCTTCGGCGCGGGCGGCGTGGCCGGCAACCTGCTCGGCGGGGTACTGGCCGACCGGTGGGGCCGGCGCCCGACCCTGCTGGCCGCCTACTTCGGGTCGGCCGCGGCGCTGTTCGTCCTGGGCCAGTCGACGTGGCTGCCGGTCATCGCGGCCGTCTGCGTCGTGGCCGGCGTGTGCCACTCCATGACCTGGCCGGCCATGATCTCCGCGATCGTCGACGTGGTGCCTGCCGCGGTCCGCACCCGCGCGCTCAACCTGCAGTTCTGGGCGCACAACGCGGGCGTCGCGGTCGCGTCGTTGCTGGCCGGTGCGTTGGCGTCGGTGAGCTTCAGCCTCCTGTTCGCCCTTGACGCCGCCACGACCCTGGCGGCCGCCATCCTTCTCATGCTCAAGGTCCCGGAGACCCGCCCCACCCTGGGGTCGGCACCGGCCGCCGCCGTGGATGGTCCCGCCCGGCGCCCCGAGGGACTGTTCGCCGTGTTCGGCGACCGGGTCTTCCTCGGCTTTGTCGGGCTCACCTTCATGCTCGCCGTGGTCAGCGCGCAGGCCACCACGTTGCTGCCGCTGGCGATGCAGGCCGACGGGCTGACGCCCGCGCAGTACGGTCAGCTCGGCGCGCTGAGCGCCACGCTCATCGTCGTCGGGCAGCTGTTCGTGCCGGCCGTGCTGCGCCACGCGTCCCGCCGCGCCGCCCTGGGCGTGGCCGCGCTCCTGGTGGGCACCGCGTACGGGACCATCGCGTTCGTCGACGCCTACCCGGCGTACCTGGCGGCGGCCGTCGGTTGGACGCTGGGCGGAATGCTGTCCGCGCCGCCCAACGCGGTCCTGCAGGCCGGCCTTGCCCCGGCGCCCCTGCGTGCCCGCTACCAGGCGGTGTTCTACCTGGCCTTTCCGGCGGGCGGGCTGGTGGCCCCGGCGGTGGGCGGCTTCTCGCTCGAACACCTGGGCCGCTGGCACTGGCTCGCCAGCACCGCGATCGGCCTCGTGGCGGCCGCCCTGTACCTGCGTGGCGGCCCGGCCTGGGAACGGCGCATGGCGGCGCTCGCCGAGCCCACGCCCGTGCCACCCGCCCTCGCGCCTGCGGGTGGCCGCTGACCTCCGTCGCCGAGCCCGTCCTTCCCGGCGCTACAGTGTTCGCCGCACCTCCACGGGGACTGTCCACAGCGGAGCGTCGACGACAGGAGACACGCACGGATGGCGCGTGGGGCACGGCTCCGCAGGCGACTGCGGTACTGGTTCGACAACACCATGTCGCGGGGCACGGCGAGCCTCGTGGGCTGGCTCGCCATCGTGTCGGTGGCCATGGTCGTGGTGGTCTCCGTCGCTTTGGAGATCGTCTCACCGCTGGAGGACGGTCGCCGGCCCAACCCGTTCACCATCCTCTGGCAGACGTTCGCCAGTACGTTCAGCCTCGACGTGCCGGACGAGGGCACGCTCGCCGTACTCGCGCTGTGGTTCGTGCTCGGCGTGGGCGGCATCTTCATCGTCAGCGCCCTGATCGGTCTGCTCACCAGCGGCGTCAACCTCAAGCTGGAGCAGCTGCGCAAGGGTCGCTCGGTGGTGGTCGAGCGCGACCACACGGTCATCCTCGGCTGGTCGGACCAGGTGTTCACGGTCGTGTCGGAGCTGGTCGAGGCCAACCGCAGCCGCCGCCGCGCGGCGATCACGATCCTCGCCGAGCACGACAAGGTCGACATGGAGGACCAGCTGCGCCGCCGGGTCCCCGACACAGGCACGACGCGGCTGGTGTGCCGCACCGGCAGCCCGCTCGACCTCACCGACCTGGAACTGGTCAACCCCAACGAGGCCCGGTCGATCATCGTGCTCGCCCCGGCGTCGGAGCACGCGGAGGACGCCGACTCGTACGTCCTCAAGGTCCTGTTGGCGATCAACCGCGGCCCGGCCTTCCGCGACCGCCGCCACCACGTCGTGGCCTCGGTCCGCGACGGGCGCAACCGCGCCGTGGCGCGGCTGGCCGGCGGCGACGCGGTGGTGGTGGACGCCGACGACATCAGCGCGCGGCTGCTCGTGCAGACCGCGCGGCAGTCCGGCCTTTCGGTGATTTACCAGGACCTGCTCGACTTCGGCGGCGACGAGTTCTATGTGATCAGCGAGCCGCGCCTGGTCGGGTACCAGTTCGGTCAGGTGCTGTCGGCCTACCAGCAGTGCTGCCCGGTCGGCATCGTGCACGCCAGCGGCACGGCCGTGCTCAACCCGCCGATGAACACCGTGATCGGGCCGCAGGACCGGCTGGCGATCCTGGCCCAGGACGACTCGGCGATCCAGCTCACGACCGCGCCGTTCCCGATCGACGAGGCGGCGATCCTCAGCTCGGTGCGCGGGCCGCAGGCGCCCGAGCGCACCCTGGTCCTCGGCTGGAACGGGCGGGCCACCCGCATCATCGAGCAGCTCGACATCTATGTGACGGCCGGTTCCGTCGTCGACGTGGTGACCGACCGCAAGGACGCGGCCGCCGCCGTCGCGCGGGTGGGGCTGGGGCTGCGCCAGCTCACGGTCACGGTGACCGAGGGGGACACGCGCGACCGCAACGTGCTGGAGGGCATCGAGATCGTGGCGTACGACAACGTCATCGTGCTGTCGGACGACGTGATCGACCCGCTCACGGCCGACGCCCGCGTCCTGGTCACCCTGCTGCACCTGCGCGACATGCTGGAGAAACGCGGCAAGGCCGGCTCGATCGTGAGCGAGATGCGCGACGACCGTGACCGCGCGCTGGCCCAGCTCACCCGCGCGGACGACTTCGTCATCAGCGAGCAGCTGGTCAGCCTGCTGATGACCCAGATCTCGGAGAACCGGCACCTGGAGTCGGTGTTCACGGACCTGTTCGACTCGGCCGGCGCGGAGATCTACGTGCGGCCGTCCATGTACTACGTGCGGTCCGTGCCCGGGCTGACGTTCGCGACCGTGGTCGAGTCGGCGCGCCGGCGCGGCGAGGTCGCGATCGGGTACCGGATGGCGGAGCCGGGCGAGGGCAACCACGGCATCGTGCTGAACCCGGACAAGACGCATATTCTGCCGCCGATCGATCGGCTCATCGTGCTCGCCCAGGGCTAGGTGGCCCGCGTCACAGGATTAGACGTACGGAACCGTTTCGTTCTGTTCCAACGTGCGGGTAGCGTCGGCGGTGCGAAACGGTACCGTTTCCCTATGCGAGGACGTGATCGAGTGGAGACCGCCACCAGGCCCGAGCGCCGCGAGGCGATCTGCGCGGCGGTCTTCGAGCTTCTCGGCGAGGTCG
>JAEZGP010000079.1 GCA_023437285.1 Actinomycetes bacterium
CCCCCCCCCCCCCCCCCCCCCCCCCCGCCGCATATGCTGGCCGCGGGGCCGAACCGCCCCGTCCACCCAGCCTCGCCGAAGGGGTCACGATGACCGAGTCACCCAGCACCGGCCTTTCCGGTCCCGGCTTCAGCCGGGTCGAGGGCCGGGCTGCCGCCGCGCTCGCCGCCGACTTCGCCCGCCGCCCCGGCTCCGCCGCCGGACTGGTGACGGGCGTCAGCGGGCCGTCCGAGGTACTCAACGCCGCGATCGCGGCGCTCGGCGCGACCGGCACGCTGACCGTGGTGGCCGGCGCCGCGTCGGCCGAGGTCCGCGCCCACGTCACCGCCGCGTCGACGCTCGTGGAACAGCGGGTACGCGTCATCGAGACGCTCGCGGACGCCGAACCCGCCGACTCGGTGATCATCGCGGAGCCGCTGCGGGGGTCGGCCGAGTCGGTTCGCGCGGAGATCGACGGCCTGGCCAAGCTCCTCACCCCGGGCGGCGTGCTCAGCGTCGCCGTCCCGGCGGCGGAGTTCCTCGCCGGGCCGGCCGGGGCCGAGGTGGCCCGCTACGCCGACAACCACGGCGTCGGCAGCGACCTCGTGCTCGTCAACCCCCCGCCGCTGAAGGTGCAGCGGCTGTGCTTCAGCGCGGCCGAGCCGGCGCTCGCCGAGTCCCTGGCCCCCCTCGCCCGCACCAGCAGCGTCAAGCTGACGCACACCATGCGGATCGACTCCAACGGGGTGGCCGCCGCGGCGATCTCCCTCGGCGCCGCCGCGCTGCTGCGCGCGGTGCGGCCCCGCT
This sequence comes from Actinomycetes bacterium, assembly GCA_023437285.1. Taxonomy (GTDB): domain Bacteria; phylum Actinomycetota; class Actinomycetes; order Mycobacteriales; family Micromonosporaceae; genus Luedemannella. Next base: position 787 of record JAEZGP010000079.1, read on the forward strand.
CCCGGGCCTGGCTCGTGCCGGCGCTCGCGGCCGGGCCGGTCGCCGCGTTCTTCCGCGACCCGCAGCGCGACGTCCCGGCCGACCCGAGCGCCGTCGTGGCGGCCAGCGACGGCAAGGTCCTGTCCGTCGAGCGGCTGCGCGACGACAAGCTCGGCGCGTGGGGTGGGCGGGAGTACCTGCGCGTCGCGGTGTTCCTGTCCGTCCTGGACGTGCACGTGAACCGGTCGCCGGTGGCCGGCCGGGTCGCCGACCAGTTCGTCGTCGACGGCGGGTTCGCCGCCGCCATGAAGCCGGAGGCCGAGCACAACGTCGCGGCGTACACGGTGTTGGAAACCACGCGCGGACCGGTCGTGGTCGCGCAGCGCACGGGGCTCATCGCGCGGCGGATCGTGCACCGGGCACCGGTCGGTGCGCTGCTGGCGAAGGGCGAGCGCTTCGGGCTCATCCGGTTCGGCTCGCGCACGGATGTGTACCTGCCGGCCGACCTGGCCGTGGCCGAGGTGGCCGTGGGCGACCGCGTGGTGGGCGGCGAGACGGTCATCGCCCGCTGGGTCTGACGCACAACGAAAAGAGGGGGACCCGCGCGGGTCCCCCTCTTTTTGCGCAGTTGGTTACGGCACGGCGATCCGGCTGGTCTGGCGCTGGTGCAGCCAGATCAGCGGGCCGCTGACCAGGTAGGCCAGGACGACGAGCACGAACGTGACCGCGGGGTTGAGGAGCACCCCGACGAGCGGCAGCAGCCATACCCAGACCGGCAGGCGCACCACGCGGGTCAGTTTCGCGTACGGGAACGAGCTCACCATCGCCAGCGCGGCGAGCGCGACGACGGCGACCTGAGCGCTGGCCGGCATGGCCGGGCTCAGCTGCGTCGCGAGCGCCAGCACGGCGGCGATCATCGTGGTGGGCACGCCGGTGAAGAAGCGGCCATCCTTCGGCGAGACGTTGAACCGGGCCAGCCGGATCGCGGCGCAGACCGCGATGAGCGCGCAGGCCGGGGCCGCGGCCGCCGGTGACGCGCCGGAGGCGATGAGCCACTGGTAGACCACGATGCCGGTGGCCACACCGAACGAGCTGAGGTCGGCCAGCGAGTCCATCTGCGCGCCGAACGGGCTGGCGACGCCGAACTTGCGGGCGAGGCCGCCGTCGCAGCCGTCCAGGGCCACGCAGCCCAGCAGGGCCAGCGCGGCGAAGCGCAGCTCGCCGTTCATCGCCAGGAAGACGGCGACCATGCCGAGAACGAGGCTGGCGACGGTGCAGCCGTTGGCGATGGCGAACTTCAGCCGGCGGGCCGGCGTACGCTCGCCGGGCAGCAACGGGATGCTGACCATCCCGGCCTCGGCGTCGACGCCCCGGACGGGCGGCAGGGCCGGGCTCACCGGGGCGGCGGTGGGGACCTGCGGGGAACGCCGCGACAGGGCCCGGCGCTCCACCAGGGAGTTGAGCGCGTCGACATCGGTGATCTGAGCGGTCACGCCGACCTCGTCGCGGCGACGGCCAACCCGGCCGACGATGCCGCGCCCTTCGACGAGAACCTGTCGAGCGAGCGATCCGCCCCGACGCAGGCGACCGAACCGACGGCCCGCGGGCCCTGGGTTGTCCATGCTGCGTCGCCGACGGAAGCTGGGTCTCGGCACGTTATCCCTCCAGTAGGACGGCCAGTCCGGGTCTGCCCGGTTGGCGTCCTACACGATCGCACACGGGGGAGCGTCTTGGCGATGCCCGAATCCGGCAGTCTTTCGCCCCGTACTTGTCAGAACCGGACTTATTGGCGCCAAGGTCGATTACCGCTCGTAACCCTCCGGCCACCTGCCGTCCATTGTCCCCCACCTGCGACGACACGCCCATAGCTGTGACCTGTCACACCGGCGCTACCGGCCCCGACTCTGCGCGGCGAGCTGTCCGGAGATGGACTCCAGGGCGATCTCCGTGAGCGGGAGGCGCAACGCGTCGGCGACCGCGAACCAGCCCGCCTCGGCCGTCGAGCCGCCCGGTGCCTCGGTGACCGCCGCCTCCGTGGGCTCGTCCACCACGACCCGGAACACCACCCGTACGCCGTGCCAGTCGATCGGCACGCCCTCGGGGCCCAGCGCCGAGCCGCTGTAGCGGTGCGAGACGCTCAGCAGCGCCGTCACCCGGCCGTGCTGGCCCGTCTCCTCGTACAGCTCCCGGAGCATGCCGGTCGCCGCGTGCTCGCCATGATCGGTACCGCCGCCGGGCAGGTGCCACCGCCCGCCGCCGGGGTAGCCGGTCGCGATCCGGGACAGCAGTACCCGGCCGGCCGGGTCGGTGACCAGCCCGTACGCGGCGAA
>JAEZGP010000081.1 GCA_023437285.1 Actinomycetes bacterium
GCGCCACCCAAAGGCGGCGCCGGGCCGCGTCAGGCGAACAGCGCCGAACCGTACTTCAGGACCACCGCGAGCACGATGACGAGCAACCAGATCGTCACCAGCATCGCGTCGAGGTCGGCCTCGATGCCCCGGCGCAGGGTCGCGGCGAGCCGGCCGGGCAGGAACAGGTTGTTGTCGCGGATGTTGACGTGGGTCAGCGTGGCGAACACCAGCGTCGTGGAGACCGTGACGAGCAGGCACCACGGGCACAGCGCGCCGATGCTGAACATCGCCTCGTAGAACAGCCAGTACGCGAAGATCAGGCCGAGCGTGTAGACGACCTGCGCGGCGAGCATGAACCAGCGCGGAAACCGCACCCCGCCAAGGCTCGCCACGGCGATCGTGATGACGACCGGCTCGGCGATCAGGCCGAGGAACGCGTTGGGAAAGCCGAACAGGTGCGCCTGCCACGACGCGCCGACCGTACCGCAGCTGATCACCGAGTTAATGTTGCAGGACAGGCTGGCCGCCGGGTCCTTGGCGAGCGCGATGGCGTCCACCGACAGGACGAACGACGCGGTCAGGCTCAGGCAGGCCGAGAACAGCATGGTGCCGAAGATCCAGGCGTTGGAGTGCCGGATCTGGCGCAACCGCGCCAGCACTACTTGGCCTTGGCCGCGACGATGGCCTGCGTCAGCGGACCGACCGTGTAGAGGTCGCCCGTGAACACCGTTCCGTTGATCTTCACTGTCGGCGTGCCGGAGACACCGCCGTTGAGCACCTTCTCGGTCGTCGCCGCGACCCAGGGCCGGAAGCGGTTCTCGTGGAAGGAGGCCACCACCTCGCCGGGCACCCCGGCCTCGCGGGCCAGCGTGGCGATCTCGTCGTCGGACAGGCCGCGCGTGCCCTCCTCGGGCTGGCGCTCGTACAGGGCCTGGTTGAAGGCGAGCAGCTTGTCGGGGGCCTGGTCGGCCACGGTCGCGGCCGCGTTGGCGGTCCGCGTCGAATACTCGCTGCCCTGCGACATGCGGTCCAGGAACGCCAACGGGTACAGCTCAAGCCGCGCGGTGCCGTCCGCCACCAGCCGGTTCAGCTCCCCGCCGTTCGCCCGCTCGAACCTGCCGCAGTACGGGCACATGTAGTCGAGGTAGATCTCCACCCGTACGGGTGCGTCGGCCTGACCGACGGTGAGCGCGCCGCCCGCCGTGGCCCCGGCCGGTGCGACGACGACGCCGTTGGTCGGCCCGGTCGCTGTCGAGGTGTCGTCGTTTCCGCTGGCCGCCTTGACGACGGCGACCCCGATGGCGACGAGTAGGCCCACGATGACCAACCCCCCGACAGCGGAAATGATCCGCTTGCGCTTCGCCGCGCGCCGATGCTCAGCTTCCCGCGCCGCGCGAATCTCTCTGGCCCGGGTCCGTGCCTGGACACCCATCGTAACGTCTCCTCGTCCTTGTCACCGGCCCAAGTCTCGACGTGACGGACGTGGATGTGTCAGGGACAAGGTCCCGGCCCGCGCCGACCAAAGGTCCCGATCTGGTCGCGCGCGGCACCCGGCCGGTCAGTACCGGTCGCCCGTCGGCGCCGGCAGCGCGTCGAGATTGGCCAGGTCGGCGGGGCTGAGGACGAGGTCGGCCGCGGCCGCGTTGTCGTGCAGGTACTTCGGTGTCTTGGTGCCCGGGATGGGGATCACGTGGCGGCCCTGGGCGAGCACCCACGCCAGGGCGACCTGCGCCGGGGTGGCCCCGAGCCGCTCGGCGACCTCCCGGACCCGGCCGACGATGGCCAGGTTGGCCCGCAGCGCGTCCTGCTGGAAGCGGGGCAGCCGGCGCCGGAAGTCGTCGCCGGGCAGTTAGTCGAACGAGGCGAAGCGGCCCGCCAGGAATCCCCGGCCCAGCGGCGAGAAGGGCAGGAACGCGATGCCCTGCTCGGCGCAGTACGGCAGCACCTCGGCCAGCGGGTCACGCGTCCACAACGACAGCTCCGACTGCACCGACGTGACCGGGTGCACCGCCTGAGCGCGGCGGATCTCCTCGACGCTCACCTCGGACAGGCCCAGGGCGCGGGCCTTGCCGGCCGTCACCGCCTCGGCCATGGCGCCCCACGAGTCCTCGATCGGCACCGCGGGGTCGACGCGGTGCAGCTGGTAGAGGTCCACGTGGTCGGTGCCAAGGCGGCGCAGGCTCGCGTCGATCGACGCGCGGATGTGTTCGGGCCGGCCGTCGCGCGCCGAGCCGGGCGGGGCATCGCCGACGGGGGTGACCAGCCCGACCTTGGTGGCCAGCACCGCGCGGTCGCGGTGCCCGCCGGCCAGCGCGCGGCCGACCAGTTCCTCGTTCGTGTACGGCCCGTAGACGTCGGCCGTGTCGAGGAGGTTCACGCCCAGGTCGAGCGCCTGGTGGATGACCGCGATTGAGGTGTCGTCGTCGCGCGGGGCGTCCATGTCGTACGCGTGGGTCATGCCCATGCAGCCCAGCCCGACGACGCCCACCCGCGGCCCGGAGGTACCCAGTGTCGTAGTTCGCACGCCCTCCAACGTAGCGCCGGCGACCGTATCCTGACGCGATGCGCCTGGAGTTCAGCGGTGAGATCTGGTTCTGGCGCGGCCCGGCGCCGTGGCACTTCGTCACCGTCCCCGAGGAGCAGTGCCAGGAGTTGCAGGCCGCGTCGTCGGTGGTGAGTTACGGCTGGGGGATGATCCCGGTCACGGTACGCATCGGCGGATCCGCGTGGACGACCTCGCTGTGGCCCAAGGATGGCCGCTACATCGTGCCGGTCCGCACCGATATCCGTCGGGCGGAGCAGCTCGACGTCGGTGACGTCGTGAAAGTCTCGCTGACCATCGAGGGCCGCGGCTAGCGCGACGACGGAGCTAGGACGCGTCGCTGTCGGAGAACGGCAGCGGGCATCCCTCGCTGGTGGCGCAGACGGCCAGGTCGTCACACCCGGCGTCCAGCGCGGCGCGCAGGCCCTCCGCGATGAGCCGCAGGTCGGCGATGCGGGCCTCGACCTCGGTCAGCTTCGCGGCGGCCCGCCGTTGCAGGCCCGCGTCGCGGCGGTGGCGACGGGTGCCCAGGTCGACGAGGTCGGCGACCTCGTCGAGCGTGAACCCGAGCCGCTGCGCCGTCTTGATCATCCGCAGCGTGGTGAGCGCGTCCGCCGGGTACTGCCGGTGGCCGCCCGGGGTCCGGCGCGGTTCGGCGAGGAGCCCGCGCCGCTCGTAGTAGCGCAGCGTCTGCGGGTTCACCCCGGCGGCCTGCGCGAGTTCGCCGGATCTCACGCGCGGGCCGCCAACGCGTCGAGCACGTCGACCCGTGCGGCGGGAACCCTGATGTCCAGGCGCACCAGGCCCGGTTGCGGCGCGGTGACCGCGAAGTCGAAGAACGAGCAGCACTGCGCCTCGCGGGCGGCCAGGTCCCGCACGGATTCGGCAAGGTCCGGGCCGCCGGCCAGCGTCACGCGCAGGTGCCGCGCGCTCAGCCGCTCGCCACCCCGGGCCGCCCTGGTGAACAGCTCGTCGAACTCGGCGAGCCGCAGGGGTTGTTCGGCGGTCGGCAGCGTGCACGCGTCGGGTACCCAGGACGGTCGGGGGGCGGTTCGGTCAGCCATGGCTACCACGGTAAGCCGGTACCCGGGTACCGGATGCAACCGTGAAGAGCTTATTGACAGCGTTCCCGTTAACGTTAACATCGAGGTTAATCGAATCGAAACAATGTCCCCGGAATTGAGCGGTACCCATGCGCACTCAAGCCCTGGCCGCGCTCGCCGCGCTGGCCGTCGTCGCGTCCGTCGGGTTGGTCGCCGCGCCTGCGCAGGCCTCACCCCCGGCCACCTTCACCAACCCGCTCATCGCGCAGCGGGCCGACCCGCACATCTTCAAGCACACCGACGGGTTCTACTACTACACGGCCACCGTCCCCGCGTACGACCGGATCATCCTGCGCCGGTCGACCACGCTGCAGGGCCTGGCCACGGCGGGCGAGCAGACCATCTGGACCAGGCACACCAGCGGCGAGATGGGTGCGCACATCTGGGCACCGGAGATCCACTACATCAACGGCAAGTGGTACATCTACTTCGCCGCCGGCGCCACCAACGACGTGTGGAAAATCCGCATGTACGTGCTGGAAAACGCCAGCGCGAACCCGCTGACCGGCACGTGGGTCGAGAAGGGTCGCATCTGGACGCACTACGACACCTTCTCGCTGGACGCGACGACCTTCGAACACAACGGCACGCGGTACCTCGCGTGGGCCCAGTCCGAGCCGAGCCTTGCCAACAACTCCAACATCTACCTCGCCGCGATGGCCAACCCGTGGACGATCACGGGCACGCCGGTGCGCATCGCCACGCCGACACTGTCCTGGGAGACCATCGGCTACCGGGTGAACGAGGGCCCGGCGGTCATCAAGCGCAACAACCGGATCTTCATGACGTTCTCGGCGAGCGCCACCGACGCCAACTACTGCCTCGGCCTGCTCACCGCCTCCGCGTCGGCCAACCTGCTGTCGGCGTCCTCGTGGACCAAGACGCAGACCCCGGTGTTCCGGAGCAACGCCAACACCAGCCAGTACGGCCCAGGGCACAACTCGTTCACGGTCTCCGAGGACGGCCAGAGCGACATCCTCGTCTACCACGACCGCAGCTACCAGAACATCAGCGGCGACCCGCTCAATGACCCCAACCGCCGTACCCGCCTGCAGAAGCTGTACTGGAACGCCGACGGCACGCCCAACTTCGGCATCCCGGTGCCCGACGGCGTCACGCCGGTCCGGTTGCGGTCGCACAACTTCGCCGACCGCTACATCCGGCACTGGGAATACCGGGCGAAGCTGGAGCCCAACGTCACCAACCTGGCCGACTCCCAGTTCCGCGTCGTGCCGGGCCTGTCCGGCTCCGGCACGGTGTCGCTGGAGTCCACCAACTTCCCCGGCTACTACCTGCGCCAGCGCGCCAACGGCGAGGTGTGGGTCGACAAGTCCGACAACAGCACGACGTTCCGCAACAACGCGTCGTTCTACCAGCGCGCCGGCCTGGCGAACGCGTCCGGCGTCTCGTACGAGTCGTACACCTCGCCCGGCAGCTACCTGCGCCACTACAACTACCTGATGGTGGTGCAGTCGGGCAGTGGTTCGGTCTTCACCGCGGACGCCACGTACT
>JAEZGP010000256.1 GCA_023437285.1 Actinomycetes bacterium
GGCACCGACGTCGGGACGCTCGACATGGCCTACCAGCCGCCGGCCGTCACGACGACGGCGCTGCGCCGCCGCACGATGTCCGACCGCACCGCGGCCTGAGGGTCCCGCGGAACCCTCGCCGGTCGCGATGATGGCGCCATGCCATCGCAGAAAAGAAGCATGCGTGACGGAGCCCATACCGACCAGGCTCAGGCCGACAAGAAGCAGGCCCTGCGCGCGCAGCGCCCCACGCGCAAGACGGTGCCGTGGTGCTCCAATTCGGACTATGGATCAAAAGGTTAGGGGTTCGACTCCCTTCGGGCGTGCAGCAACATCAGGGCCGTGACCAGCGGAAACGCGGGTCACGGCCCTGATGTTTCTCGTCGTGTAGCGCGGATTTCCCGGATTTCGGGATGCGTTGCTCCGGGGTGCTCGTCCGTCGGTGATGCCCCTGGTGACGCGGCATGTTGGTGTAGTTGGTCTCGTGCTGGTGGGTGCTGATTGGTCCGCGCCGGAATCAGGCGGTGCGGCCGATGATGTGGTGTCCACCGGGGGGTCTCGCCGGTCTGCCTACGGCTGGGCAGCGGGCGGTCTGTGGCCGTGGGCCGGCACGGACCTGGGGTTGTCCACCGCCTGTGGATAGTACATGTGTACGACGATGGTTTTCCTGGTCAGGTCGGTAGTCGTGTGCCTTTGAAAACCTCGCGGCGGTGCCAGGTGATGTGGTCGGTGGCGGGCAGTTGGGTGCCGGGGCGGGGTTGTAGGTGGCGGCCGTGGAGGGCGTAGATCGCGCGGCCGGCGTCGGTGCTGGTGCGGAAGGCGGTGGTGACGTCGATGCGGTGGGTGTGGTCGAGGCCGATGACGCCGCGGTCGAACAGTTTGTGGTGCAGGACGCACAGGGCCAGGCCGTTGTCGAGGCTGTCGGGGCCGTCGAAGGAGAACCAGCGCACGTGGGCGGCTTCGACGCCGACGGTGGTGCCGAGGACCTGTCCGTCGTAGCCGCAGAAGGCGCACTGGCGGTCCCAGGCTTGCAGGATCGCGTGCCGCCAGGCGGGGTCGCGGCGTCGGTCGCGGACACCGGTGGGGTCGGGCAGGACGTCCGGTGCGGCCAGTACCAGGTCTGGGTCGAAACCCACATCTGCGAGTACGTCGGCGGCGACGGTGGGCGGGAAGTGGGCCTCGGCGAGGGCGTGGGCCGTGGAGGTGACCAGGTTGGGGTCGCCGTGGAGCAGTGTCTGGAGTTCGGGGGTGAACCGGCCAACGGGGTTGTGTCGGTTCAGTGGGCCGACGTCGTCCATGGGAACGTCGGCGTCGAGGACCCAGATGCCATCGGAGCGCAGTCGGGTGAACGGGTACGCGGCACTCTGCGTGGGGCGGGTCCGTGACGCGGGACCGTATTCGGTGATGAGGTCGGCGAGGCGCTGTTGGGCGTCCAGCCACCTCAGGCCGTCGGTGTGGCCCTGATGCAGGCGACCGAGGGCGAGCAAAACCAGCAGCGGCTTGTGCGGTGAGCGTCGGCCGCCGCGTTCGTGCTGACGCAGCCGGGCCAGCCGGTCCAACGGACCGCCCTGGCCGGTGTCGCCGCGTGAGGCCGTCATCACTTGAGGGTGCCAGATGCGCGGGGGTGCAAAGGAGACGGTGACGGACGGCACGGACGCGTGGCTGCGGGCGTGCCTGTCTCGGGGGTACACCAGTTACGCAGAATTCCTGCCGCTCTAGGGCTATGGACATCAATATCGAAGCTCAATAGTGGACGCCGCTATTGAGCTACTGCAGCGAATGTATTTAGTGGGTTTATCAAGCCTTCTGGTACGGGCGGGAGATCAGTTGAATGGCTTTGAGTTGTAAGCGGGAATCCCAGGGGTAGGTGGTGACGCGGTTGCCTAGGACGCGTAGTCGCTCGGCTGCGGCCCGCCTTTCACCGGCCAGCCAAAGCACGCGCGAAAAACTGCACTCGGCCTGAACCCAGCCGTGTACCGGCCGGAACTCTGGGTGGTCGACAGACCGGGCGACGGCGTTGAGGACGGACTCGCGTACGTGCCGCTGACGAAGGTAAGAGAACGAGCCGACGTGGTAGGCGCGCTCGAGGTGCGCCTCAGCCACAGCAACGGCGTTGAGCGAGCCCGGCGGTGAGGACTCGGCACATTGGCGCGCGAAGCGGTGCATGTGTTCCGGGGAGCCGCCCCATTTGGGGCATAACTGCTGCAGGTGGGATAGTTGCGCATCCAACGGATGCGGCCGAGCCTTCGCGGCCTGTTCGTATCGCCGAGTTGCCTCGGCGATGCCCATTTGTAGGCCGCGAGCGGTGCGCAACCGGGCCGTCCACGCCGCGATGTTGCCGGGATCTGCGGCGGTCACGTCGCTGAGCACCTGCTCCGCTTGGCGGAGGAGTTGGTGGAAGCTCCGAAACCGGGACTTGCTGGTCTGGCGTGCCCGTGCCAGGCCACGGGCGTTCCACGCCTTAACCACCAGCCGGGTGCCGAGCAGCGTACCGGCGAGAACGGACGTGCCCGGCCCACCACCCGCTACCTGAAGGAACTTCTCGACACCACGCGTACGGGCCACCATCGCCGTAGCGATCGTCGGATCCTGGTACGCGGGTAGCTTGTCGAAGTACGCCTCGATGCCCGCCCAGTTGCCGGCCAGCAGCGCCTGCCGGAGCGGAGCGAGGTCCGGATAGTGGCGGACGTAGTCGTAGCTCGGAATCCCGAAGGCTGACGGAGGGCTAAGGGTGGCCACGGCCGAGAGCATACGATCTGATCGAGGTATCTCGACGCGGCATCCTGTGTCACCACTGGGACGGCAGTTTGCCCTTGATCGAACCGGTCAGCTTCTTGGCCGGGTACGCGCCGAGGTAGCAGTGGTGGGTCCGGTCGCCAACACGCCACGTCGTGTCGACGTCGTTGATGTGGGAGAACACCCAGCTGTACTTGCCATCGTTGTTCACCTCGGACGGGCTGTGGCCGGTGTAGCGAATACCAACGCCTAGGCACCCAACTGCCGCCCGCTCCCGCAACGTCGCCTCCGTCGGCACCTCGCCGTCCCGGTGCGTGTAGAGACCGGTGAACTCCAGGTGGTGCGGCGTAGCACAGTCGACCCACGTGAACGAGGTGATGTTGCCGTCGCCGTCGACCGACCTGTTAGCACAGCCGATCGCGAGCGGACGCTTACCCCGCAGCCCGTCCTTGACTGACGTTGTCCGCTGCAGGACCTTGCGGTTGGCCATGATTTCCATGACCTCGCATCGGTAGAACCGTGCCCCGGCGCTCCATTCGGTCTTCGTGGGCAGTACGGGGACGATCGCGAGCCGGCCCAGGTGATAGTCACCGCCCAGGAACTCAACGGCCCGCTTCGCACACACCTGGTAGAGCGGCTTGAACTCGCGCGCACCTGCGCGCGGCGGCACAGTGAGGGCGTCCGTCCTCGCATCGGTGATGGTCCCGACGTAGTACGTCTCAGTGGAATGCCGGGCGGTGCAGTTGACCCGCACACCGTGCAGCAGAGCCATCTCCCATTGGACGACCTTCGGGGTGGCGACCCGGCACACTCCCGCCTCCGGCACTGGTACCACCGCCGTCGGCAGAACCGCCCAATCACCACCGAGATCGCCATCGCCAGCAATCCTGCCGGCACAACCCGCCAAGGCCAGAACCACGTACACAGCACCCGCCGCGACCAGCCGCCGCACGCCATGCGCCCCTTGAAAGCCCATCGGAGCGATGAGTATAGGGGACCTCGGTACGCCCCGTAGTCCAGCAAAGACAAGTACTCGCTCAGCCCGGTCGTCCAGTGTTGTCCGCGCTGCCTTCCCGCCTCATGCCGGCTCAGCCAGCCTTTTCAACCTGACGTTGTAGCTCAAGGCCGGTTGGTGGGACGCATGGCCGGGTCGACAGACCAGCCGACGCGCCCCGTGGCTACCGAGCCCATCTGCAGGCCCGCCATCCCATCGCCAGACCCCCACCGAGGGCCACCATCGCCACAAGCCCGGCGACCAATGGCCAGACCACATCCGGCCCGGCGTCCGCGGCACGGGCGTACCGGGGGCGCTCCGCGTTGTAGCGAACCAGCAGGCGGTCACCTGCCGACAGGCGGTCGCGCATCTCGTACACGATCGTGGTGACCGTCCGCCCGTCCGCCGTGACGAACCGGACGGTGAGCGTCCCGCCGTTGCCCTTCACGTGCGGGTGCCTGACTGGAAACCCTGCAAGGGAAGGCCGTCGCCAGCGTCTTTCAGCACCGGATTGACGTTATAAGAGCAGGTCACCGTTGCCGACCATCGCTGGAACCCGCTGGCCTTCCCGCGGTGGCGACAACTTGGCAGAACAGAGCCTTGAAGGTGGAAATGCTCCGGTCACGTTTCACATCACCCGTGCTTGTTGTCCTGGTGACGCTCGCCGCCCTGTCGTCGGGGCCGCTCGCATGCCGTCCGGTGTTCGCGTCGGCGCCTGCCGCGGCGGATCCTTCACCAGCCGGTCACCTGCTGGATAGTGTGCTGGTCGACGGCACAGGAGACGTATACGGCAATCCCGACACACTCATCGCCCAGTTGGCGGTCGAGGTCACCGCGACCGCGGTCGACGAGGCCGTCAACCGTTCCAACGTCGCGGCCACCCGGATGCGTGACGCGCTCGTCCGCGCCGGGGTCGCCAGAGCCGACCTTCAGACGTCCAGTCTCAGCATCGTCTCGAAGTCGAATGACGCTCAGGTGATTGTCGGTTACACCGCGAGTCAAGGGCTCACTGTGAAGATCCGGAACCTGCGGCGTGCCGGAGCCATCCTGTCCGCCGCCATCGCCGCGGGAGGCAACGCGTCCCGGCTGTACGGCGTGTCGTTCGTGATTGACAACGACGCCGGGCTGCTCGCCGCCGCACGTAGGGAAGCGTTCGCTGACGCGCGGCGTAAGGCCGAGGCTTACGCCCGTGCGGCGGGCCGGTCGCTCGGCCGGGTCCTCAAGGTGAGAGAGACGGCTCCCAGCTGTGAGGGATGTGACAGCTTTCCCGGCTCGTTCGTGGGGCGTGGCGGCGCGCCGGCGACGATCGAGCCGGGCCAGCAGCGCTTGACGGTGACCGTGACCGTGGAATGGGCTCTCGACCCGCCTTCGAGGTAAGCCACCCGCCGGTTCAAAGGCGCCGGAGAGACGCGTCCCATATGGTCCAGGCAAACGAGTCGCTTCGGTAGCGCCGCGGGAGGGCCAGGTCGTCTCGTACCTGTTGACAGCAGTTATCGATGAATTGACGATGGTCATTCATTGTGCGCAATGGGACGGTCCGAAGTGCGGAGGCGATCATGGCGGATCAAATCCTGGTTCCTTTCGAGGGAGAAGGCTCCGGGCAAGCCGAGCTGACCTGGGGACAGCAGCACATCTGGGACTGGATGACGAAAAGCGGCCTGCCGCTGAACATGACCGCGGTGCGAACGCTGGATGAGAGCGCCACCATCGACGAATTCGTCGACGAGTTGCGGTTCTTCATGAGCCGCTTTCAGGCCATGCGTACCCGGTTGCGATTCGACGAGAATGGTTGGCCGTGCCAGGTGGTCCACCGGTCAGGCGAGGTGCCGCTCCACATCGTCGATGCGGCAGCCGGCACGGATCCGGCCGAGGTCGCGGCGATGGTTTCCGCCGACCATGAGGAGTCCCATTTCGATTACGAGAACGAATGGCCCGTGCGTATGGCGCTGGTCCGTCAGGAAGGCCGGCTTACGCATCTGGTGACGACGCTCTGCCACGTCGTGGCCGATGCCGCGGCGGCCATGGAGATGTTCACCGACCTGATTGGCCGCGACCCGGCGACAGGGGCGGCCAAGGAACCGGTCTCGGAGATGACTCCGCTGGGGTTGGCCGCGTGGCAGTCCTCTCCCGCGGGGCTCCGGCAGAGCGCCGCGGCACTGCGGCACTGGGAGCGGCACCTACGGACCATTCCGGCGCGGCGCTCCGTCCATCCCGCTCCCGCCGTACCAGCCGCCGCGGAACGCTACTGGCGCTATGACTACGAGTCGTCCGCGATCAGTCTCGCGTTGCGCTGCCTCGCCGGCCGGTTGGGCGCGGAGACGACGTCGGTGATGCTGGCCGCGTACGCCATCGCGTTGGTGCGGGTGGCCGGGCACTGCCCGGTCGTTCTGCAGGTCTTCGCGAGCAACCGGTTCCGGCCCGGTCTCGCCAGAGCGGTCAGCCTGGTCAACCAGGCCGGCCTGTTCGTACTCGATCTCGAGGAGGACACGACGTTCGACGAGGCGGTGGTCCGTACCCGCCAGCGGGTGGCCTCCGCGTACAAGTACGCGTACTACAACCAGGTCGACCGCGACCGGCTCGTCGCCCGCGTCTCGCGTGAACGCGGGGCCGTGATCGAGATCGACTCCTTCCTCAACGATCGCAGGACCCAGACCATGGTGGACAGCGGAGGTCCGCTCCCGACCGCGTCGCAGTTGTGGGCCGCGACGTCTCTCACCACGGTGCGTCGGCAACGGCTGGACTTCTTCAACAAGAGCCTCATGCTCACGATCCTGGACGCGTCGGATGGGTCGGACGCGGTGGCGATGTCGTTTCTAGCGGACACCGCGTTCATCCCGGTCCCCGTTGTGGAGGAACTGGTCCTGCAGGTCGAAACGGTGCTCGTCCATGCGGCACTGCCGGCAACGCACGTCGTGCAGGAGACCAACATGTGACGACCGCGGAGCGGTCGGTTCTGGACAGCACCGGACAACGCTGGACACAGCCATGCCCCGACACCGACGATGGCGGACCTTCCACGCCTCCAAGAACGGACTGACCGCCGCCCGCGGCATCGGTCACATCGCTGAGATACGGCTTACGTCCAGCATGTCGGAGGGCACCGGCATAGTGCACCGCATGATCGCACCCCCCGACGCCGGCACACTGGAGACGTTCGTCGTGCGCGCGAAGGCCGCCACGTATGTCGGTGGCGGCATCCCCGCAGCGCCACCATGGCCGGGCAGCCACCTGCTCACCTTCAGCGACGGCCCATGGAGCTACCAGGACTGCTACGTCGGCGGCGCCAGCTTCTGCGGCCAGGAGACGGTACGCCACCACGACATCCCGGTCTGGTCCATGACCTACTACGGCTACCTATTGCGCCCGGATCTGATCGACGCGGCCACCGCCGGTCAGGTGATTAAGGCAGCACTCACAGGGTTGTACGCGACCGGCCGGTTTCTCGGCGGGTGGACCGCGCAGGTTCAGGAGTGGCTGTACACCGACACGTCCAGCGGCGACGTCACCCGGTTTACCGGCCGGGAGGCCATCGAGCGGGACGGGATCGCAGTCTACGAATTGCACTACCTGGGTGGCACAGTCGCAGAGTGAGCCACGTCGTCCCCGCTGGGCTCTGCCGGGGTGGGCCGTGATCGGCCCGCCCCGGCAGAGCGGCTCAGTCCAGTAGCGCGGTCACCGAGCCGGCGGCGACCGTACGGCCGCCTTCCCGGACCGCGAAGCCCAGGCCGGCGTCCATGGCGACCGGCTGGCCCAACTCCACCGTCAGGTCGACGGTGTCGCCGGGCATGACCAGGTCGAGTCCGCCGAGGTCGACCGAGCCGGGTACGTCGGTGGTACGGAAGTAGAACTGCGGCCGGTAGTTCGCCGCGAACGGCGTGTGCCGGCCGCCCTCGGCCGCGGTGAGCGCGTACACCCGGGCGGTGAAGCGGCGGTGCGGCGTCAGCGAGCCCGGCGTCGCCACGACCTGACCCCGCTGGA
Source organism: Actinomycetes bacterium (assembly GCA_023437285.1). GTDB lineage: Bacteria > Actinomycetota > Actinomycetes > Mycobacteriales > Micromonosporaceae > Luedemannella. The sequence goes on from JAEZGP010000256.1 coordinate 7,688, forward strand.
CCTGGTCGCGCTTGACGCCGCGCAGCAGCACCGCCGCGTTGTCGCCGGCCTCGGCCTCGGCCAGGGAGCGGCCGAACATCTCCAGGCCGGTGGCCACCGTGGCCAGCGTCGGCCCGAGGCCGACCACCTCGACGGGGTCGCCGACCCGCAGCGTGCCCCGCTCCACGGCGCCGGTGACGACCGTGCCCCGGCCCGAGATGGTAAGCACGTTCTCGATCGGCATCAGGAACGGGCCGACCAGCTCACGCTCGGGCACCGGCACGTACCTGTCGACCGCGTCGAGCAGGTCCACGACGGACCGTACCCAGGCCGGGTCGCCGGCGAGCGCCCGCAGCGCCGACACCCGGACCACCGGCACGTCGTCGCCCGGGAAGCCGTACGTGCTGAGCGGTTCGCGGACCTCCAGCTCGACGAGGTCGAGCAGCTCCGGGTCGTCGACCGCATCGGCCTTGTTGAGGGCCACCACGAGGTACGGCACGCCGACCCGTCGGGCCAGCAGCACATGCTCGCGGGTCTGCGGCATCGACCCGTCCTGCGCCGAGACGACCAGGATCGCCGCGTCCACCTGCGCCGCCCCCGTGATCATGTTCTTCACGTAGTCGGCGTGGCCGGGCATGTCGACGTGCGCGTAGTGGCGCGTCGCCGTCTCGTACTCGACGTGGGCGATGTTGATGGTGATGCCGCGGGCGATCTCCTCCGGCGCCCGGTCGATCCCGTCGAACGACACGTACCGGTTGGCCACCGGGTCGCGCTCGGCGAGAACCTTGGTGATCGCTGCCGTCAGGGTCGTCTTGCCGTGGTCGACGTGACCCATCGTGCCTATGTTGAGGTGCGCCTTCGCGCGCACGAACTCTCGCTTCGCCATGGTTGATGTGCCTCCACATCTGGCTGAGGGAAGGCATGACGGTGGTACGCGGGCGGGTGCCACCCCGCTCATAGGATTCCGCGCCGAAACCGCGCGCCAGGTACGGCCGACACCCTCTCCCGCGGGTTCCGCTGGTGCTGGGAGAGGGTCAGCGATCGGCTCGCCGCGCGCACACGGCCGCCGGCCGGCACGGGAGAACACCCGCGGGCCGCACGAACCGGATGGCGAACATGCCGACCAGGCTACGGACCTTCCGCCACGCCGCAACCCAATAATTGATGGCGGCACATCACCCGGGTCGAGCGCTGCTGCACCGTGTTGACGCACCCGCTGGCCTGTCGTCGTTGGTATGTGGCGCGGTCATGCGGTCACGGTTGTTGCCGGGTAATGCTTGCGGAGGTCGGAGGTCGTCATGCGGTCGAGCATCCGGTCGGGAAGGATGCGGGAAGCCCGGATGAGGAAGGCGGCCGTCGCGCCGATGGTGTAGCGGGTGCGGGGCCTGCTGTCGGTCACCGCTCTGGCGATCCTCTTCGCGGCGACGTCGGCGGTCACGCCGGCCTTGGTGAACGCCGCCACGTGGGAGGGTATTGCCCGCATCAGGGCGCCGTAGCGCGCGTTCTGCTCGGGCGTCATCCCGTCGTCGAGGCGGCTGAGGGCGGCGAGGCCGACGCGGGACATCTCGGTTTTGACGCCGCCCGGTTCGACCACTACCACCCGCACACCGTGGGGGCCCAGCTCGTTGCGGAGCGCGTCGCTCATCGCTTCCATCGCGAACTTGCTGGCGGCGTACGGTCCGTAGCCAGCCATGGAGATCTTGCCGTTGAGGGAACTGATGTTGACGACCCGTCCCTTGCCGCGGAGCAGCGCGGGAAGCAGCGCCTGGGTGATGGCGACGTGGCCGAAGAGGTTCACCTCGAAGATGCGCCGCCATTCGCGCAGCGGCATCACCTCGACCGGGCCGGCGCCGGGGATGCCGGCGTTGTTGACCAGCGCTCGCAGCGGCCGCGGATCCCGCTCGACCCGTGCGGCGAGAGCGGCGACGTGGTCCGGGTCCGTGATGTCGAGGATCACTGGCTCGATGCCGTTGGCCTGCAGGGGCATCCGGTCGCTGTCGCGCCGTACGCCGGCGAGGACGTGGAAGCCGCGCCGGGCCAGTTCCCGCGCGGTGGCCGCGCCGATGCCGGACGACGCCCCGGTCACGACCACAAGTTCCTGCGTTTCAGTTGACGTTGTCATCTCTTGAGTGTGCGGTATCGAGATGACAACGTCAACCGGTTCAAGTGACTTAGTCATCGGAGGCGGGCTAGACTCGTCCGCGTGATCAGCCGTGCTGAATCAGCCGCCGCCACGCGCCGGGCACTGCTCGACGCGGCCGCTGATCTGCTCGATTCCGGTGGCCTCGACGCCGTGACCCTGCGCGCGGTGGGGGCGCGCGCCGGAGTGACCCGCGGAGCGCCTTACCGGCACTTCCCCGACAAGGAGAGCCTGCTGATCGCCGTCGGGACCCGGGCATGGGACACGCTCGGAGACCGCATGCAAGCCCTTCGCGCGGAACCAGGCCTGTCGGCCGCCGAGAAAGTGCGCGGCGGTCTTATGGCGCTCATCGACATCGGCCGCTTTCAGCCGCACCTCTACAAGATCATGTTCAGCAACCCGCCCGGCGACCCCACCGCACTCGCCCGCGCCGCCCAGCGAAGCCAGACCGAGTTCCTGACCGTCGTCGCCGAGCTGGTCGGCGAGCAGGACGCCCGCCGATACGCAGCCCTGCTCATCAGCAGCGCGAACGGGATTGCCGGCCTGGAGGCCAGCGGCCAGCTCGCCGACCCGAAATGGGGCGGCGTCTGCGCCGAGGACCTCACCGACACCCTGGTTGACATGATCGCCGGCAAGAGCCGGCACGCATGAACGGCGAACAGCCGACTCGACGACTACGGTCAGAAAAGTTGTGAGATCCGCCCGGACGTCATCGGCTCGCCATCGCCGAACTCGTCCCCGACAACCAACGACCGTCTTCACGGCATGCCCTTGGTTCACCCGCCAGGGCCACCGCGTGCCGATTTTGCAGGTGCCATTCCACCAGCGAGGGCGTCGGCGTAGCGGATGACCGTGTACTGGGCCGCCGGCGTCGCTGTGGTCGATCAGCTTGTCGAGGCGTTCGTTACGGACGCAGATCGCCATCTCGAGGGCTTCGACGGGAGGTCGGTCGTAGCTGGTCAGGGCTTAGCCGACCCGGCGCCGGAGTACACGTCGATGACCACGGCGAGGTAGGCGAGCCAGACCGAGGTCGGGGAACCGCGGCCTACTGCGTACGTGCCTGGCCGATCGTGGCGGCAAGCTCGCGGTAGCCGACGCTACGATGCCGACCGCGCGGTCGACGGCGCGGTCACCGGCGGGACGGCCAAGCCGGCGGCGAAGACGTTGTCCGGGTCGACGGCCGATTTGATCCGGCGCAGCGCCGCCCAGTGCCGTGCGGTGAAGGCCGACGCGGTCCGGGACGGATCGGTCAGGAAGTTGAGGAACTCGCTGCCGAGGCCGCAGCGGCGCAGGGCCGTCACCGTCCGGGCCGACAGCGCCGACCGGGCCGTGTCCAGGATGACCGACAGCGGCGCGTCCCGGTGGGCGGCGGCGCCGGTGTCGCGGGCTATCCGGCCGCCCCAGTGGCGGATCTCCACGGTGCTGTCGGGCTCGGCCACCAGCGCGGCGATCAGGTCGTCGTCGAGGACGCGTACCTGGTCGAAGGTGCGGGCAAAGGTACCGCCCATCGCCGCCTGCGCGTAGTCGACGACCCGCATGCCGTCCTCGCGGATCGGCCCGGCAGCCTTGAACAGCGGCTCCATTAGCGTACGGCCGTGGTCGGCGTCCCCGGCGTACATGGCCTTGACCACGAGTGAGCCGTCGCGGGTGAGTAGCACCGCGGTGCTGAGCTCGTCCGGCACCCGTTCGATCCAGTCCCGGTAGCGGGCGAGGGTCTCGGTGGCCCGCTCCCGGCCGAACGTCACCGCTCCGGCGAACACGCGCGACACCGGGTAGAGGCGGAACTCGAGCCCCGTGACCACGCCGAACGAGCCTCCGCCGCCACGCAGCGCCCAGAACAGCTCCGGGTCGTGGTCGGCGTCGGCCATCCGCAGTTCGCCGTCGGCGGTGACGACCGAGGCCCGCAGCACGCTGTCGGACGCCAGCCCGTGCAGGCGCGCCAGCCAGCCGAGGCCGCCGCCCAGCGTGTAGCCGGTCACGCCGACGTCGGGCGACGAGCCGGACAGCGCCGCCAGCCCGAACGGTGCGGCCGCCCGCAGCACGTCGCCCCAGCGGGCGCCGGGCCCCACCCGGGCGATCCGCCGGTCCGGGTCGACCAGTACCGAGCCCATCGCGCCGGTGTTGAGCAGCAATGCGCCGTCGTGGGAGACATGGGTGCCGTGCCCGGTCGCCTGGACGGCGAGCGGCAGCGCACGGCGGCGGGCGGTCAGCACGGCCTCCCGGACGTCGGCCGTGTTCGCGGCGCGGACCACGACGGCCGGGTACGGATCGAGCGCCGGGTTGAGGGGCCTGCGGTACTCGTCGTAGCCGTGGTCCCCTGGCAGGAAAATCGCGCCGGCCGTACCTGAGATCTGCTGTGTCGTCATGCCCGGTCAGACCGGCGGGCCGCCCGGAACTCATCGCTGCCGGCTTCGATGACTTTGCCGGCCGTGGGCGGTCCTACCCGAATGGGCACCTCGTTCTCCTTCGGCGCGACGGTCACCCGCGCGGACATTCCCGTCCTGTGCCGCGACCTCGCCGAGCTGCTGCGGAGCGCGGGCGCCGGCGTCGTGACCTGCGACCTGGCCGGTGTGACGTGCCCGGACGTCGTCACGGTCGAAGCGTTGGCGAGGCTGCACCTCACCGCTCGGCGGCACGGAAGGCGGCTCGTCGTCACCGGCGCTGGCCCGCACCTGCGTCAGCTCGTCGCCCTGCTTGGGCTGGGCGACGTGCTGAGCGGGCCGCCGGCCGAGGTGTCAGGCCAGGTGGGCGGGCAGCCCGAAGAGTGGGAACAGCCGCCCGGTGTCGAGGAAGTTGTTGACCGCCGCGATCCGTCCGCCTGACAGCTCTAGCACGATCAACGCCCACGGGTCGTGCCCCGTGCCGGTGGCGCTGGGGCGGTACTGCCCGAACGCCGGCATGCCGTTGGCCGTCACCGGGATCAGTCGGGACCCGCGGCAGCCGCTGCCCGTGCCGGACATCCAGGCGACGATGTCGTCGTGGCCGCGCAGCCACAGCGGTACCGGTGGCATCGACAGCGTCGCGTCCTCGCGCAGCAGCGCCGTGAGGGCCTCCAGGTCGTACGCCTCGAAGGCCCGTACGTATCGGGCCAGCAGTGCCTTCTGCTCCTCGTTGAGGGGGTCGGCGACGTCGGCGGTGACGTTGGTGGCAGCGAGCGTGGCCCGGGCCCGTTGCAGGGCACTGTTGACGCTGGGCACCGACGTGTCGAGCAGGTCGGCCACCTCCTGCGCTGACCAGACCAGTACCTCGCGCAGGATCAGCACGGCCCGCTGCCGTGGCGGCAGGTGCTGCAGCGCGGCGACGAACGCCAACTGGACGGACTCGCGTGCGGCGACCGTGTCGGCCGGGTCGGCGACCTCTGGCAGCACCCGGCCGTCCGGCACCGGCCCGACCCAGATCTGATCGGGGCGCGGCTCGCCCGCGTCGGTCGCCCGACCGGATCCCGCGGGCCCGAGATCCATCGGCCGTACCCGTCGTTGCGCGCTGCCCAGCATGGTCAGGCACACGTTCGTCGCAATCCGGTACAGCCAGGACCGCAGGGCCGAGCGACCTTCGAACCGCTCGAAACCCCGCCAGGCTCGCACGAACGTGTCCTGAACGGCGTCCTCGGCCTCGAACGCCGACCCCAGCATCCGGTAGCAGTAGCCGGTGAGCTCCGCCCGGAACGGCTGCAGTTGTGACTCGACCAGCTCGTTTGTCGCCACATCGCTCACCCGGCCGAACCTACTCGGTTAGGCGCAAGAATTTTGCCCCGCCGGGACCGATGAGCTCGCGCCACTGCCCGGGTCTTACCGGCGTCAGTACGCAATGAGCACACCGGACACCAGAGGAGCAGATCATGACCGCCACCCAGTGGAACGCCACCGCCGCCGGCTCCGGGCAGTACGCCGAGGTCAACGGCATCAACCTGTACTACGAGACCCGCGGGACGGGAAGCCCGATGATCCTGCTGCACGGCGGCCTCGGCTCGGGCGAGATGTTCGGGCCGATCCTTCCCCTCCTGGCCGAGCGTCACCAGGTCATCACCGTCGACCTGCAGGGCCACGGCCGCACGGCCGACATCGACCGGCCGCTCGACATCACGCTGATGGCGGACGATGTCGCCGCCCTCATCGAGCACCTGGGGCTCGACAGGCCCGACGTGGTCGGCTACTCCCTCGGCGGCGGGGTCGCCCTGCAGGTCGCGATCAGGTACCCGGAGCGGGTCGGCCGCCTCGTCACGGCGTCGGCGAACGTCCGCCGCGATGCGATCTACCCCGAAATTCTCCAGCAGCAGGGCCAGATGAACGCGGGCGTCGCCGAGTTCCTGAAGGACACCCCGATGTACGAGCTGTACCAGCGGGTCGCGCCCCGCCCGGAGGACTTCCCGCGGCTACTCGACAAGATCGGCCAGGCGATGGCGAGGGACTTCGACTACACCGACGAGGTCCGGGGCCTTCAGGTCCCGACGCTCATCGTCGCGGCGGACGCCGACATGGCGCCGCCGAGCCACTACGTCGAGGTCTTCAACCTGCTCGACGGGGGCCTCCGCGACGGCGGCTGGGCGAACGAGGGCCGGCCGAAGGGTGGTCACGCCCTGGCCGTCCTGCCCGGCCTGACGCACTACAGCATCTTCCTCTCGCCGCTGTTCGCCGCCGTCACCCTCGCGTTCCTCGAGCAGGACCGCTGAGCCGGCACCCACCGGCCGCCCCCCGCAACCGGCGGCGGCCGGAGGGTGCCCGGACTTACAGGC
>JAEZGP010000316.1 GCA_023437285.1 Actinomycetes bacterium
CGCATGTTGGAGAAGACGATCACCGCGATCGCGACGAGCACGGAGATGTAACCCAGGATCTCCTTGGCCGGCAGCAGGGCGTTGACGTCGGTGTAGCCGGCGCCCCACAGGTCGGTGCCCGAGTTGAAGTCGAGCAGCAGGGCGCGCCGGTCCAGCACGTACGCGGCGGCCTTGAGCAGGATGAACACCGCGATCAGCGTGGTCAGGTGGACCCGCGCCGCGGTGGTCATCCGGTCGCCGACGCCCTGCAGGCGCACCCCGCCGTAGAGGTAGTGCAGGGCGAGCGAGCCGATGATCGCCAGCGTGGTGGCAGCGAAGCCGAAGTCGAGCAGGTAGCGCCAGAATGGGTAGTCGAAGACGTAGAACCCGACGTCGGCCTTGAACTGCGGGTCGGTGACGCCGAACTTTCCGCCGTTGGCGAACAGCAGCCACTGCTGCCAGTGTCCCTGCGCGGCCAGGCCGGCGAACAGGCCCACCACGCCCGCGACCAGGGCCAGCCACAGCTTGATGCGCGGGGTCAGCAGCACCCGGTAGCGGTCGAGGGCGTGCTGCTCCAGCGAGTTGGCCCGCAGCAGTGGCCTCGTCCGGTACGCGAGGTAGAGGTTGCCGAAGACAATCCCGGCCATCACGACACCGAAGATCAGGAACAGCAACAGCCGGGTCCGCAGGACTCCGGTGAACACGCTGGTGTAGCCAACTTCGCCGAACCACAACCAGTCGGTCCACAGGTTGACGATTCGGTCGGCAAACATGAAAACGAGCAGTACGACGGCGAGGACCACGATCGTGACCCGACCGCGCCGGCTGACTCGGGGAAGGGGGCTTCGCATTACCACGGGGGACAACATTACGTTGTGTGCGCCAGCCCGTCCCCTCCAGTACAGGTCAAGACTCGCGGTGAATCGGCCGCGTTCAGCTGGTACACAGCTGGGGTTGACCGCCCTCCCGGATGGTCTTCAACGCGTCGAGCGCGTCGTCGAGCGAGGCCACCTCGACCAGGGTCAGCCCTTCCTGCGGGTTGGCGACCGCCTCGGCGCAGTTGGCCTCCGGCGTCAGGAAGTACGTGGCGCCGTCGCGCTTGGCGGCCACCAGCTTCTGCGGCACGCCGCCGATCGCGCCCACCTGCCCCTTCTCGTCGATCGAGCCCGTACCAGCAATGATCTTTCCGCCGGTGAGGTCGGCCGGGTCGAGCTTGTCGATGATCCCGAGGCTGAGCATCAGCCCGGCCGACGGCCCGCCGACGTCCTCCACCGGGATCTTCACAGTGAACGGGTGGGGCCGGACCACCTTCGGGGTGATGCCGATGCGCGGGGTGCCGTCGTCGCCCGCGACCGTCTTGATCTTCACGGTCTGCGGCTTGTCGTCCCGCGTGACCTTGATGGTCAGTTCGGTGCCGACCGGCTTGGCGCGGATCAGCTCCAGGAGCTTGTCGGTCGTGGTGACCGTGGCGCCGTCGACGGAGACGAAGATGTCGTCCTCCTTGAGTACGCCCGCAGCGGGTGCCCCCTCGGCGACCTTGGCGACCGCGACCCGCTCCTGGTAACCCAGCTCGGCGAGCGCCGCCAACTGGGCACTGGACTCCGAGCGGGCGAACTCCTCGGCGTTCTGCTCCTCGACCTCCTTCTCGGTCTTGTCCGGCGGGTAGATCAGCTCCCGGGGCACGACCGCCGAGTCGCTCTGCCACCAGCCGCGAAGGGCCTCCAGGAGGGTGAGGTTGGGCCTCACCCGCACGGTCACGAAGAGCAGCTCGCCCTCGGACTTGCTCGTCTCCTTGCCGGTGATCGAGATCACGGCGTCGTCGGCCGCCACCGTGTTGTAGGTCGGTCCGGGCTCCATCTGGACGTACGGAACGTCGGCGCTGCCCACCAGCCAGGTCAGCGCCACCACCAGCGCGGCGCCCACCACGACGGTCGTCGTACGTCGTTTCATGACCACGGAGCCTACCGAGCCGGCGCCGGTGTTCGCCTGCGGCGTACTCAGCTTGCCGCCAGGGTCCGACGGGACACCGGCGAGTACGGTGGAGCGCATGACCAACCCTCCGTTCGGCTTCTCGCTCCCCGGCGGCCAGGGCGGGCCGGACCCGAACGACCCGGCCCAGATGCAGGCGATCCTGGCCCAGCTGCAGCAGTTGATGGCGAGCGGTTCAGGCCCGGTCAACTGGGACCTGGCCACCCAGATCGCGCAGTCGCAGCTCACCGACGATCCCGCGGTGTCCGGCCCGCAGCGCGAGGCGGCCGCCGAGGTGCTGCGCCTGGCCGACCTGTGGCTGGAGCCCCAGTCCGCGCTGCCGTCGGGCATCGGTCACATCGAGGCGTGGCGCCGCGCCGAGTGGCTCACCAAGACCCTGCCCGTGTGGAAGAAGCTGTGCGACCCGGTGGCCGAGCACATGGTCAACGCCATGAGCGGGCTGGTCCCCGAGGAGATGCGCGCCCAGCTCGGCCCGATGGCCGCCATGCTCACCTCCGTCGGCGGCGCCGTGTTCGGCAGCCAGCTCGGCACCGCCCTGGCGTCCCTGGCCGGCGAGGTCCTCTCCGCCGGCGACATCGGACTCCCCCTCGGCCCGACCGGCACCGCGGCGCTCGTGCCGAAGAACATCAGCGAGTACGGGGTAGGGCTGGACATCCCCGAGGACCAGCTACGGCTGTACGTGGCCCTGCGCGAGGCCGCCCATCAGCGCCTCTTCGGGCACGTCCCGTGGCTGCGCGGGCACGTGCTGTCGGCCGTCGAGACGTACGCGGCCGGCATCCGGGTCGACCGCGAGGCCATCGAGGAGGCCATGGGCCGCGTCGACCCGATGGACCCCGAGTCGATGCAGACCCTGTCGCTGGAGGGCATCTTCGCGCCGGAGGAGTCGCCCGCCCAGCAGGCGGCGCTGGCCCGGCTGGAGACCATCCTGGCGCTCGTCGAGGGCTGGGTGGCACACGTCGTGGACGCCGCGGCGGCCGGCCGGCTGCCCGACGCCGTCCGGCTCGCCGAGATGTTCCGCCGCCGCCGCGCGGCGGGCGGACCGGCCGAGCAGACCTTCGCCGCGCTCGTCGGCCTCGAGTTGCGGCCCCGCCGGCTGCGGGAGGCGACCGCGCTGTGGGCGGCGCTCACCGAGCACCGGGGCGTGGAGGGCCGCGACGGCATCTGGGCCCACCCCGACCTGCTGCCCACCGGCGACGACTTCGCCGACCCGCAGCGCTTCGCCGCCGGTACGCCGGCCGTGGACGACTTCGTCGTCCCCGATGACCTGAGCGGCCTTGACCTCAACACGCCGCCGGACGAGCACTCCGACGACGACACCGAGCCGGGCACCAACCCCAAGCCGTAGACGTTGGTCCCGGCCGGCCTCAGGCCTCCAGGAGAGCGCGGGTGGCGTCCCAGCCCTCAAGCCTGGGGTCCAGGCCCGCGAGGACCTCAGGGCGGCGCAGGCGGTGCCAGCCGGCCGTCGACGCGACGTCGGTGAGCTGTGGCGCGGCCCGCCGGACGGCGCGGATGTCCAGCTCGTCCAGCTCCGCGTCGGGCAGCCAGTCGGGCACCGGCAGCCGGGACGCGACGCCCAGCAGGCCCGGGC
>JAEZGP010000378.1 GCA_023437285.1 Actinomycetes bacterium
GCCCGCAAGGCCGCCGCCGCGCGTCAGGCGGCCGCCGCGCGTCCGGCCGCCGCCGCGAAGAAGGCCGCGAGCGTGCCGGCCGGCTGCACGTCCTACCGCGGCAACCAGCGCATCGCCTGCGTGCTGCTGCCCCGGTACGGCTTCTCCACCAGCGAGATGGCCGCCCTCGTTCCGATGTGGACGAAGGAGAGCAACTGGAACCACCGCGCCGCGAACCCGAGCTCCGGCGCGTACGGCATCCCGCAGTCGCTGCCCGCGTCGAAGATGGCCACCGCCGGCTCCGACTGGGCCAGCAACCCGGAGACCCAGATCCGCTGGGGCCTGGGCTACATCAAGTCCGTCTACGGCTCGCCGTCGCAGGCGTGGTCGTTCTGGCAGGCCAACGGCTGGTACTGAGCCGTCGTCAGCGAACATCCTCCGGTCGGATCAGCCCGTCCTCGATAGCGCGCGCCACCATGGCCGCCTTATTGGGGGCGGGCCGACCGACCGTCGCGTACTTCACCCGCGCGCGACTGATGTACTGGTCGACGGTCTCCACGGACAGGCCCATGTCGCGCGCGACCGTGTGCTTCTTCGGGTGCTGGAACCACAGCTTGAGGGCGCGCTGCTCCTGCGCCGACAGCATCGGCCGGGTCGGGCTCTCGTCGGCGAGCAACGCCCGGGCCACCGACGGCGTCACGTACGGGCGGTCCTGCGCCGCCGCGGCCACCACCGCGATGAAGTGCTCGGGCCCCTCGTGCTTGGTCAGATACGCGGTCGCACCCGCGTCGAGTACCGCCCGGATCGTCGCGTCCGACGTCTCGGCGGAGAAGGCGACCACGCGCCGCTCCTCGGCCAGCACCCCGATGCGCGACATCATCGACTCGCCGAAGATGCCCAGGTCGAGCACGAGCACGTCGGCGCGCCGGCCCGGCCCGGCGAGCACCGAGTCGACCCGCACGCCGTGACCCACGAGCCGCAGGCGCCGCTGCGGGTCCGCGTCGATCCATGCCTGTACCCCCGCCAGTACGACCTCGTGGTCGTCGACCACGGCGACCGTCACCTCGCGTACCACGTTGTCCGTACCCACACCGCCTCCTCGTCCCGGCTCCACACGACCGCGACCCCCGTACTCGCGCCTGAACCCGTACCCGCAGTCTCGTCAATTTGTGTCCCGTCCGCGACGTCGGCCACGGCACTCACCTCGACCTCGTCCGCCCCCGCAACGATGGTGAGGCGACAGTGCGTGGCGGCGACGGCGAGCAGATGGATCGGTGCCTCCGTCAGCGCCCGGCGCACCGCGACGGGCATCTCGGGCAGTTGCCCGACGACCTCCAGCCCGACCTCCAGGCCGCGCCGCTCCCCGATGTCGGCGCACGCGCGCAGCTCGTGCAGCAGCGGGCTGTCCGTCTCGTCGCGCTCGGCGATGAGGCGGCGCAGCCGTGACGCGGCCACCGCCGAGCGCCGCCGTACCTCCGGGTCGCCCGGGTCGCTGCTGCCGTCGGCCAGCCTGGAAAGCAACTCCACAAGGGAGTGTCCAATCTGGCGGTAGCGCTCCTGGCGCGACTCATGGATCTGCTGCGCCACGAGCTTGCGGGTCTCGATGTCCGCTAGGGCCGCCTGCGCCGAGCCCACGCGCGCGGCGAGCCGCTGCATGAACCGGCAGCCCGCGAACAGTCCTAACTGGATCGCCGTGGCGCCGTAGAGGGTGAGCACGACGCGCGCCACGTCCACCCGGTCGAACTGCCGGGTCGCCCCGAGGGCGATGGCGGCGGCCGCGGCGTTGGCCGCCTGCGCGCCGAGCAGCCAGCCCAGCGGCGAGCGCCACAGCAGCAGCATCGCCGCCCAACCGAAGGCGGTCCACGCCCAGTTCGCCGACACGAACGTGGACGTGCCGCTGGACGAGGCGGCGACGACGACGGTCACGGCGAGCAGGAGGGCCACGCCGAGCAGCGCGAACCCGCTTGGCGGCAGCAGGTCGGGCGTGTCGTGCGGGCGGCGCAGCAGGCTCACGGCGGCCGCGGTGGTCACGGCCGCGACGACGACCCAGGCGGCCAGCGGGATCAGTACGGCCGGGTACTGGGGCCACGGGGTGCGGTAGTCGGCGCGGTAGATCAGCGTTCCCGTCAGGTCGTTCGCGACATGCCAGAAGCCCATCACGCCGATCGCGGCCAGGGCGGTGCCCCGCGCGTACCCCTGCCGGTATCCCGTGTCGCTCACGCCTGCGTCCGTTCCGCGGGCCAGTGCAGGCACCAGCGCGTACCGACGCCCCGCGCGGAGTGCACCGTGGCCGCGCCGCCGACCGACGCCATCCGGCCGACGATGGAGTGCCGGATGCCGAACCGGTGCTCCGGCGCGGACGCCGGGTCGAAGCCGCAGCCCTTGTCGGTGACGTCCACCCGCACCCGGCCGCCGTTCGTGCGTAGCGTCAGGTGGGCGGCGCTCACGCCAGCGTGGCGGGCCACGTTGCGCAGCGCCTCGGCGGCGCTGGACACCAGCGACTCCGCCACCCGCTTCGGTACGTGGCAGGGCACTAGGTCGTGCTCGACCGTCAGGCCGAACGGCGGGTCGGCGGCGAGGCGTTCGAGCGGGTCGTCGAGGCGTACCCAGCGCTCCTCGCTGTGTTCCCGGTACGCCGCGGCGAGATGCTCGATCACCATGAGGTCGGCGGCGGCCCGTTCGCTGAGCGCCGGCGTACGCGCGGTGGCCACGCCCGTGCCGACGAGGGTGAGAGTGGTGAGCGCGGTGTCGTGCAGCACCCGCAGTTGGGCGACCTCGTCGGCGCGGTGGGCGGCCTGCACCTCGGCGGCCTGCCGGCTGCTGCGCTCGGCCGCGACGGCGGCCATCTCGGCGGCGTCGACGCGACGCAGTACCCGCATGACATACACCGCGCTGACCAGCTGAATAACCATGATGACGGTGTGGTTGCCGCCCCTGTCGGCGAGGCCCCCGACGAGGAACCCGGCCTGGAACGCCGCGATGATCACGAGTCCGGCCGGGATGGCGACGCGCGCCGGCCAGGCCAGGGCGACGCTGATGGTGGCCATCGACGCGATGGTGGCGACCCAGCCGGACCCCTCGTCGACCCGCGCCGCCGGCGAGATGGACGAGTTGATCAGACACAGCGCGACGGTCACCACGATGTCGACGATGACCACGGGGGCGACGAAGCCGCGCCGCCACACGATCGGGGCGTACGCCGCGACCCAGGCGGTGAAGCCGGCGATCGCGACGTACAGGAGGGTACGGTTCACCGGCTCGATGGCGGACAGCACGGCCAGCGGCGCGCCGACCACCAGTTCGCCCACGTGCAGCAGCACGGCGACCCGTGCGGTCATCACCCGGACGGGGCCCGTCGTCGACGTGGCTGCGCCCTCACTCACCGAAACGATCCCTGCCCCATAACCCGCGCGGCTGCGTCACCCCATCACTACGGCGCGCAAGCGTAACTGTTTGGTGTTACATGAAGGAATCCACGAAAGCGACGCGAAAGCGCCTCGCATGTCCACATCGGTCAGCTGTCCAGATCAGGGTGCGCCACCATCGGCCGGCAACGCCTCCCCGGGGTGGCGGCTTCCCCGCATAAGCCGAGGTTGGAGAATCGGACCATGCCGAATAATCTGCCCATCTGCGTCACCTGCGGTGTCCAGTACGGCCAGCCGCGCGACAACTGCCCCATCTGCGAGGACGAGCGCCAGTACGTGAACTGGGCCGGCCAGCAGTGGACCAGCCTGGCCGAGCTGCGCGCCGGCGGGCACCGGGGTCGCATCGAGCCCGAGGGAGAGGACGCCATCGGGATCGGCGCCGAGCCGCCCACCGCCATCGGCCAACGCGCGCTGCTCGTGCGTACGCCCGCCGGCAACGTGCTGTGGGACATGGTGACCTACCTCGACGACGCGGTGGTGGCCCGCGTGCGCGAGCTCGGCGGCGTCGCCGCGATCGCGATCAGCCACCCGCACTACTACGGCACGATGGTCGAGTGGTCGCGCGCGTTCGACGCCCCCATCTACCTGCACGCGGCCGACCGGCAATGGGTCGCCCGCCCGGACGACGCCGTGGTGCTCTGGGAGGGCGACAGCCGCGAGATCCTCGACGGCGTCACGCTCATCAACGCGGGCGTGCACTTCGACGGCGGGCAGGTGCTGCACGCCCGGGACGCGGCCGACGGCCGCGGCGCGCTGTTCTCCGGCGACATCCTGCAGGTGGTGCCCGACCGGCGCTACGTGAGCTTCATGTACAGCTACCCCAACCTCATCCCCGAGCGCCCCCGCACGGTGCGGCGCGCCCTCTCTCTGCTCGACCCGTTCCCGTACGAGCGGGTCTACGGCGCCTGGTGGGGACGCGTCGTCGGCGCCGAGGGCGCGACGGCGGTGCGCCGCTCCGCCGCCCGCTACCTGGAGTACGCCCTCGACGACTGAGGCCAACCGGGCTCAGGAGCGGACGGGCAGGCGCAGCGGGCCGCGGATCGTCGTGGACGCGCGGCGGCGGGTGGGGCCGGCGCGGCGCAGGTCCGGCCGGCGTTCGGCCAGCGCGCGCAGCGCGATGACGGCCTCCAGCCGGGCCAGTGGCGCCCCGACGCAGTAGTGGATGCCGCTGGAGAACGCGAGGTGGTCGGCGGTCTGCTCGCGCTCGATGTCGAACCGGTCCGGGTCGGCCCACGCCCGCGGGTCGCGGTTGGCTGCGCCGAGGTACGTCATCACCCACTGTCCTGTGCGGACAGTGATGCCCGAAAGTTCCACCGGTTCCAGCGCGACCCGGGCCGTGCGCTGTACGGGCGGGTCGTAGCGCAGCGTCTCCTCGATCGCCTTCTCGGCCATCGTCGCGGGGTCGGCGCACAGCCTGCGCCACTGCTCGGGGTGGTCGAGCAGCGCGTTGACGGCGTTGCCGACGAGGTTGACGGTGGTCTCGAACCCGGCGATCAGCAGCAGGGTGCACATCGGCAGCATCTCCTCGGGCCGCACCTGGTCGCCCTCGGCGGCCACGATCCGGCTCACGATGTCGTCGGCGGGCTCGCGCCGGCGCAACGCGAACAGGTCCTCGAACAACGCGGTCAGCTCGTGGCGGGCCGCCTGCAACTTCAGCGCCTGCGGCAGGGACCGGATGCCGTCGATCGCCCCGGCGATCGCCGTGCCGTACCGGACGAAGTCCTCCGTCCGGGCGTCGGGGACGCCCAGCAGGTCGGTGATGACGGCGATGGGCAGCGGCGCCGCGTACGCGGACACGAGGTCGAATTCGGCCGGCGCGCGGTCGAGCAGGTCGGCCACGGTGCGCTCGATGCGCGGGCGGTAGCCGGCGACCTGGCGCGGGCTGAAGGCCGGCTGGGCGACGCGCCGCAGCCGCGTGTGGTCGGGCGGGTTCATCTCCAGGAACGACAGGTTGAACTCCTCGGGCGGCGGCATGGCCTCGCCCTCGGGGCGTACGCCGAAGCGGCGGTCGCGCAGGACGGCGTCGCAGAGGTGGTGGCTGGTCGTCGACCAGTTGCCCATCCAGGTGGGCACCATGTCGCCCTGGCGGCGCATCCGCTCGTAGAGGGCGTACGGGTCGTCGCGGCCCGGCCGCAGCCCCACGAGCGCGGTGGGATCGCGGCGCACGTACCCCGCGCGCACCTGCGCGAGTCGGTCCTTGTAGAGCCCGGCGGTGAACGCCAGAAACTGCCTGGTCTTACCCATGTGACCTCCCCCAGGTCAGGGTGTGCCCAGCCCGCGCAGGAACGTGTCCACGGCGAGGCCGGGGGCGTCGCGGGGCGCGAGGTGTCCGGATTGGACGGACTCGGCCGCGACGTACACCAGCGAATAGAACGTCTGGAGCAACCAGAAGTCGGGCACGTGCTCCCGCAGCACGCCCCGCTCGCGGGCCCGCCGCAGCACGGCGAGCGCCTTCTTCTCCACCGCGCCCCACCGGGGTCCGATCTCGTCGTCGTGGTCGAACGCCGGGTTGCGCCACAGGAACGCCAGGTGCGCGCCGACGGGCACCATCGCCTCGGCGAGCGCGAGCAGCCCGCCGTCGTCGTCGCCCGCCGCCCGTTCGGCCGCGTCGATGGCGGCGTCCCAGGCCTCCAGCGACCGGTGGCCCACGGCGCGCAACAGGTCGTCACGCGTCGCGTAGTGCTTGTGCAGCGTCGTTCGCCCGATCCCGGCCGCCTCGGCGACCTCGGCCAGCGACGCCGACGGGTCGGCCACGAGCACCTCGACGGCGATGTCGAGCAGCGACACGGCCGGCCGCCGGGTGCGAACACTCATGTTCACAACGGTACGCTTTAGCTCCGTTGAGAGCTAGAGCGTTCGCTATCGGGCGATGAGTGGCGGGTACACGCGATGCGACTCTTGGAGACGGTAGGAGTAGACGTTTGTCTATGCGTACTCTAGCCCGTCGGCGCCGAACCGGGCTGCCCGCCAGCCCACCGCCCGGGCCGCGGCCACGTTGGCCGCGCTGTCGTCCACGAAAAGGATCTCCGTACCGTCAGCGCGCAGCTCCCGCGCCACCGCCGCGAACGCCGCCGGGTCGGGCTTGCGGCAGCCGAGCCGCCATGTGAAGAACAGGTGGTCGAACGGCGCGAACACCGCCGGGTACAGCCGGGGCAGCGCGGCCTCCTCCAGCGGCCCGTTGTTGGTGAACACCGACAGCGTGCGCGCGTCGCACCGCGCGGTCAGCGCGTCGAGCACGCCGCCGTTCGGCGCGTAGGCCGCGCACCACGCGTCGTCGAGCTCCTCGTCGGTGCCCGCGAACCCCACCATCGCCCGGATGCGCGCGCGGACCCGGTCCGCCGACGGGTACCGCCCCGCGTCGCAGTCCGCGCTGAATCCCGACGCCCACAGCAGCTCGTCCACCCGCGCCGCCGGCAGCCCGAACAGCCCGGCCAGCACGTCGAGGCGCCGGGGGTGGTCGAACCGGAACAGCACCCCGCCGAGATCGACAACCAGCTGCGTCACCCCACCTCACCCGCCGCGACACGGACCTCATCCAGGAGTACGCGCAGGTCGCCCGCTGTCGTGGCCGGGCTGAGGACGCAGGCGCGCAGCGCCTCCACGTCGCCGAGCCGGGTACCCGTGAGGAACGCCCGCCCGCGCCGCTGCACCGCCGCCGGGATCGCGCGGTTCACCGCGTCCGGGTCGGCCCCGTGCCGGTAACGGAACGCCACCACGGAGGTCGTCACGGGCGCCAGCCGCTCCAGGTCGTCGGCCGCGTCGACGAGGTCGGCCAGCTCGTGGGCACGCGCCGAGGTGTCGGCCACCAGCCGCGCGACGCCGTCGGCGCCCAGGTGCGCGATCGTGGCCCACGTCTTGAGGGCCCGCAGCGGGCGGGTCTGCTCCGGCCCGTACTCGGAGAACCAGCCGAAGTCGCCGGCCGCCTCGTCGCGCAGGTACGCCGGTACGAGGCTGAACGCGTCGCGGGCGGTGCTCGGATCGCGCAGCAGCACGCACCCGCAGTCCACCGGCACGCCGAGCCACTTGTGCGGGTCGAGCACCAGGGAGTCGGCCCGCGCCAGGCCGGCGAACGCGGCCGGCTCGACGACCGCCCCCAACGCGCCGTAGGCGCCGTCCACGTGCAGCCACAGCCCGTACTCGTCGGCGACGTCCGCGATCGCGGCGAGCGGGTCGATCGCGCCGGTGTTGACGGTCCCCGCGCTCGCCGCCACGCACAGCGGCCGCAGGCCGTTGCGGAGGTCGTCGGCGATGGCGGCGTCCAGCGCGGCGACGTCCATGCGGAACTCCGCGTCGACCGGGATCACCCGCAGCCCGCGCGTGCCGAAGCCGAGCAGCTCGACCGCCTTGCGCAGGCAGCTGTGCCCCTCGGCGGAGACGTAGACGACCATCGGCGGGCGGCCCCACAGCCCGTCCTCGCGCGGGTCCCAGCCGTCGCGCCGGGCGCCGGCCTGTCGCGCCGCCGCGAGGGCGATCACGGTCGCCATCGACGCGCCACTGGTCAGCAGCCCACTGCCCGGGTACCCGACGAGCTGCGCCAGCCACCGCACGGCCGTGTGCTCCAGGAGTACCCCCGCATGATCTCCCCCCGCGCAGCTGGGGTTGAGCGCGGCCGCGAGCACCGCGGCCGCGATGCCGGCGGTCGACGGCGGCGAGTTGACCCACCCGAAGAATCTCGGGTGCCCGTTGCCCATCGGGTACGGCAGGACGTGGTCGCGGATGTCCGTGAGCAGGTCATCGAGTGGCCGGCCGGCGCGCGGCAGCGGCTGATCGGTCAGCCAGGCGCGCGCGTCGTCCGGCACCGGCCGCCACACGGGCCGCTCGCCGACCGTGCGGAGGTGATCGGCGGCAAGGTCCGCAGCTCGGCGCAGCTCATCCATCGCTCCACTGTAGAGATGCCATCCGCTAGGAGAACGGCGACAGGTGCCGGTCGAACCAGTCGGTCGCGCGGTCGGCGACCTGCTCCAGGGTCCCCGGCTCGCTGAACAGGTGACTCGCGTGGGGCACGATCCGCACCTCGCACGGCGCGGCGATCAGCCGCGCGGCCCGCTCGTTCAGCTCCACCACGACCGGGTCGTCCCCGCCGACGACCAGCAGCGTCGGTGCCCGTACCCGGGACAGCGCGTCGCCCGCGAGATCCGGCCGGCCGCTGCGCGACACCACCGCGCCGACGGCGTCGGCCCGCTGCGCCGCGGCGACGAGCGCGGCCGCGCTCCCGGTGCTCGCGCCGAAC
>JAEZGP010000431.1 GCA_023437285.1 Actinomycetes bacterium
CAGGAGAGACATGTTTGCGCGAGCGCTGCGGCGCGTGCTCGGGCCGGTGACGGCCAATCTGCTCGCCACCGCCACCCTCATCACGGCGATCAGCACGGACTGGAGTTGGCTGTGCCTGGGCCTGGGCGTGTTGACTCTCGCCGCCGGCATTGTCTTCCCGAACAGCGGCAGGCTCGGTCAGTACCTGGTCAGCCGCGCGCTTGTCGCCGCCGGCGCGTTGGCCTCCTTCGTCCAGGCGAACTCCGACGAACCGGACCTCGCGTTCACCGTCGCCGCCGGGCTGATGCTGGTGCTGCTGAGCATGGAGAACGTCCTCAAGCAGGTGTCCACGCCGCTGGTCGACGCGCGCAACCTGCGCCTGCCGGGCCGCCCGCTGCGGCGCATCGCCAACCGCACCTCGGTTTACTACGCCGACACCGCGATGATCCTGGTGCTCGCGGTCGCGTCGGTCGTCGCGGTGCCGACCTGGCTGGTGCTCGCCGGCGCGCTCGTCGCGACCGCGCTCTACGGCGCCCTGGCCGCCGACTCGGTTCACTACCGGCTGTCCGCCGACCACGGACGCGGCAACCTCAACCGTGCGCTCGCCGCGTACCGGCCCGATTTCTACATCCACTGGGACGCCGCGCCGGAGTCGTCGCAGCAGGTCCTGATGTGGTTGCCGTTCCTGGAACGGGTCGGCGCGCGCTATGCGATCCTGGTCCGCAACCCCCGGTCGCTGGAACCCATGAGCCAGCACACCAAGGCACCCGTCGTGCTGGTGCCCAACATCGCGTCGGTGGACGCCGCGATCGTACCCAGCCTCAAGGCGATCTTCTACGTCAACAACGGCATGAAGAACGCGCACAGCGTGCGTTTCCACGAACTCACCCACGTGCAACTGCTGCACGGGGACAGCGAGAAGGCCTCCAGCTTCAACCCCATCACGGCCATGTTCGACCGGATCTTCGTGGCCGGGCAGGCCGCCATCGACCGGTACAAGAACAACAACATCGACATCCCCGCCGAGAAGTTCCGCATCGTCGGTCGCCCGCAGGTGGAGAACATCTCCGTCGTACGGACGCCGATCGCGGCCATCGCGAACAAGACCGTGCTGTACGCCCCCACGTGGACGGGTGCCTACAACGACACCAACCACTGTTCGTTGGAGATCGCCGACCGGATCCTGACGGCGCTGCTCGCCCGGGGGGTAACCGTGATCATGCGGCACCACCCGCTGACCACCACCAACAACCAGGCCGCCGAGCATCTCGCCGAGGCCGAACGCATCCTGGCCCGGGACCGGGCCGCCACCGGCCGCCGGCACATCTGGGGTGCGCAGGCCGGCGAGGGTCAGTTCGTCGACTGGGTGAACCGGGCCGACGTGATGATCGCCGACATCTCCAGCGTCGTGTCGGACTTCCTGTTCTCCGAGAAGCCCTTCGCCGTCACCGACATGCTCGGCGCGCGCGACGAGCTGCTCGCCCAGGCCCCGATCGTGCGGGGCTCGTACGTGGTGGACGCCGACGCCGGCAACATCAACGACGTGCTCGACCGCCTGCTGGGCGACGACCCGCTCGCCGAGATCCGCCGCCAGGTCAAGACGTACTACCTGGGCGACTTCCCCGCCGAGGGGTACGCCGACGCCTTCGTCCGCGAGGCCCGCCGGATCCTCGCCCGGCCGACGATGGGCGAGATCACCGAGGGGGCGAGCGTCCCGCAGACGGTCAGCGAGGCAACGGTCGAGCTGCCACCGGTTATCGTTAGGCCACGTCCGTCCATGGAGGACGATCGGTTTTCAGTCAGCCCATAGTGAGGTCACCTGGTGAAGAGGCTGGTGCCGTTGCTCGTCGTGGTCACCGTCCTGATCGGGGCCGCCGGGTGTGGAGGTGACGACCCGGAAGGTGGCGACACCAGTCAGTTCACTCAGGGCGGCGTGAGCATGGAGCCGACGGTGCGGCCCGGGCAGGTCGTCACGGTCAGGTCGGTCGGCAGCGGGTACCGCCCGAAGCGGGGCGACATCGTCCTGTTCCGTGGCGGCCCGCGCTGGGGAGCCACCGACGCGCCCATGCTCAAGCGGGTCATCGCGGTCGGCGGGGAGACGGTCGCCTGCTGCGACCCGAACGGTCAGGTCACGGTCAACGGAGAGCCGCTGGCCGAGCCGTACGTCGCCCAGGACGCGCCGCTCGACCTGCCGCCCAGCCCGCAGTCGTGCGAGTCCCGCCGCTTCGACCCGGTCACGGTGCCCGCCGACAGCGTGTTCGTCATGGGCGACAACCGCGCGGCGTCCAACGACTCCCGCTGCGTCGGGCCGGTCCCGGCGACGGCCGTGTCCGCCGTCCTGGTCTCCTGACCGCGTGTCGTCGGCTCCCCGCTGGGTAGGGGGAGCTCGTCGGACGGAACACACCGGGAGAAGATCATGACGAAGACGACCATGCCGATGCTCGAGGCGTACCCGGCCTCCATCAACCTGGACCGCGCCAAGCTCGCCGCCACCATCGACGCCCTGATCGCGTGCGCGCAGGCGTGCACCGCGTGCGCCGACGCCTGCCTGAGCGAAAAGATGGTCGACGAGCTGACCAAATGCATCCGCACCGACCTGGACTGCGCGGACATCTGCACCACCACCGCCCGCGTGCTGTCCCGGCACACGGGCTACGACGCCAACATCAGCCGGGCCCTGCTGGAGGCGTGCGCGGTGGCCTGTAGGTCCTGTGGCGACGAGTGCGCCGCCCACGCGGGGATGCACGAGCACTGCCGCATCTGCGCCGAGGCGTGCCGCGCCTGCGAACAGGCGTGCCGCGATCTGCTCGCCACGATCAGCTGAGCCGACGCCAGGGTGGGGCGGTGCCCGCCCTGGCGT
>JAEZGP010000530.1 GCA_023437285.1 Actinomycetes bacterium
CACCCCGACCGCCCGCACGACCAGGCCCGCCACCGCGACCGTGGCGGGGACCTACTCGCTCGACGTCGTCTGGAGGGGGCGCTTCCAGGCCTCCGTGGAACTGCACAACGACGCCGCCAGCCAGCAGACCTGGACCATCCTGCTCACCTACGGCAACGGCATCACGGCGAACGTCGCCGCCTGGGTCGACGGCGCGCCATCCCCCAAGGCGACCCGCACCAGCAACGGTTGGGCCTTCACCGCCGGCGCCCCGCTCACGGCGGGCGGCCACCAGACGCTGCGGGTGCAGTTCGACATCTCGGATCAGCGGGCACCCGCTACGGTTTCCTGCACCATCAACGGCCGCGCCTGCGTGATGTCCTGACCCACAGCGATGATGATCTTCGTGCGGCATGCCATGCCGGTCATTGACCCGGACGCCGACCCGGCGACGTGGCCGCTGTCGGCCGACGGTCAGGCCGCTGCCCGGGCGCTCGGCCCGCGGCTACCGGCCGACGCGGTTCTGGTGTCCAGCGACGAGCCCAAAGCGTACGCCACGTTGACGCTGGCAACCGGCCACGACGTGACCATCGACGCCCGCCTACGGGAAGTAGCGCGGCCCCGTGAGCGGGTGAGCGAGGACTTCGCCCAAGCACGTCGCGCCTACGTGGCGGGATCGCCGCCGCCCGGCTGGGAGCGACCGGCGGCCGTCGCGCGCCGGATCGCCGCCGTCATCGGCGCCCACCGGGTGCCCGGGCGACCACTCGTACTCGCAGGTCACGGCATGGCGTTCACGACCTGGCTCGCGGCCGGTCTGCTCGTCGCCGACCCCGCCCGGTTCTGGTCAGACCTGCGGCTACCGGACGCGTTCGAGGTGCTGGCCACGGGCGTACGCCGGCTCGACGCCGCCTAACGGCCGGTGCCCTCGGCGGCCAGGCGCAACCCGAAGCCGATGAAGCACACGCCCACGACCTGGTCGAGCCGCCGGCGTACGGCCGGCCGGCTGAGCACGCCGTGCGCCCCGCGAACCACGAGGACCAGCAGCGCGAACCAGGCGAGGCCCTCCACGTTGTGGATCAGCGCCATGACCACGCTCGCCACCAGTGGGTTGGCGCCCTCCGGCAGGAACTGCGGCAGGATCGACAGATAGAACACGCCGACCTTCGGGTTGAGCAGGTTCGTCACCAGCCCGATCCGAAACGCCGCCCCCGCCCGTTGGCTTGCCTGCGGCGCTGCCTGATCGGGCTGGGTTGTGCGCCGGCTCAGCCACAACGCCCTGGCCCCTAGCCAGCACAGATACGCCGCCCCGGCCCACCGCAGCACCTCGTACGCGAGCTGTGAGGCCGTGAGGACCGCCGTGATGCCCAGGCCGCTCGCGACCGCCCACACGAAGCACCCGAGGCTGATCCCGGCGCCCGCCGCCAGTGCCGCCCGCCGACCGCTCACGGCGGCGGTACGCAGTACAAGGACGGTGTCCAGCCCTGGGGTTACGGTCACCACGGCCGCCACGAGGGCGAACGCCAGCATCGGTTCCATCACGCTTCGAATCCTATTTGCCCGCTCCGCGTCCGGCCGACATTATTTGCGTGGTGCGCGCCTTCCTGCGGATCGAAGACCTTCACGAACTGGTGCCCGACGTGTTCGGTACCCGCCGCCGTCCAACCTCGCTCACCCGGCTGACCGGCGGCACCAAGAAGGGCGTCTACCGGCTCGAACTCGACGACCGGACGACCACCATCGTGTACGTGTGGTCGGCGCAGGAGAACTACTGGCCGGCGAGTCCGGCGGTCTCCGATGACCCGTTCGCGGACGCGTCCAGCGCCGCCCTGTTCGCCGTCAACCACGCGGCCCTCACCGCTGCCGGCGTACGCGTGCCGCGGCTGATCGCGTTCGACGTCGACCGCCGTTACCTGGACGCGGACACCGCTGTGCTGGAGGACGCCGGACATGTGCGGCTGGAGGACCTCATGGCCAGCGACCCTGTCACGGCGGCCGCCCCGCTCGCCACGCTTGGCGACGCGCTACGCCGCATGCACACCACGTACGGCGACCGCTACGGCAAGCTCGTCGACCTCGACCGGGACGCGGCGCCCCAACCCCGACGTACCGAGGACGTGATTGTCGACCGCGCGGTGAGCGATCTCGACGAGGCGGCCCAGCGCGACGCGCGGATGGCCGATGCCCGCGACCGCGTCGAGGCCAACGTGCGGCGCCTGCGCGACGCCGTGGCACCCCGCCGGACGTACGCCCTCGTGCACGGTGAGCTGGGGCCCGACCACGTGCTCGTCACGCCGGCCGGCGAGCCGGTGATGATCGACATCGAGGGACTGACGTACTTCGACGTCGAGTGGGAACACGCCTTTCTGCAGCTACGCTTCGGTGCCGCGTACCCTGCGCTGCGGCCCGTGGAACTGGACGAGCCGCGGTTGGAGCTCTGCCGGTACGCGCAGGTGTTGTCTTTGATCGCGGGGCCGCTGCGCATCGCGGACACCGATTTCCCCGACCGGCAGTGGATGCTCGACCTGGCCGAACGCAACATCCTCAAGGCCCTCAGCGTCGCCTGACCAGGAACGTGGTCACGGCTCGGTGGAAGTCGTCACGCCTTTCGACCCAGGGAACATGGCCGGCGCCGGGAAGGATTACGCGTTCGGCGTCGGGCAGCGCCTCGTACAGCGAGTCCACCGCCCAGCGGGGCCGGATGTCCTCGGCGCCGTCGATGATGAGGACGGGCAGGTCGAGCTGGCGGCACCGGCCGGCGAGATCGCCGGCGATTTCCTTCTTCACGTCGGCGTTGACCGCCCGGTTGCAGTCCTCGTTGACGCCCAGCCATGGGGTCGCCATGCGCTGAGCATGGTCCAGCGCGGTATGGCGGTCGGCGAAGTCGGCGCTCCACTGAAGGACCGCCTGTTCGCGGTCCTCCGACGGCGTGCGGGCACGAGCGCGGAGTTCCTCCCACCGATCCAGGTGATCCCCCAGCCGCAGCCGCAGGTTCCGTTCGTAGTGCGGGTGCCAGTCGCGTCCGGGGTCGATGCCGGTACCGGACACGTAGATCAGATGACTGACCCGGTCGGGGTGTTCCATGGCGTACCGCAATGCCAGGTGCGCACCCCACGAGTGGCCCAGCAGGGCCGTTCGTGACCCGGCCAGCTGGTCGCGTACCGCGTCGAGGTCGGCGATCGAGCGGGCGACCGAGTATGGGCCGCGTAGCTGCGAGCGGCCGCAGCCCCGCTGATCCCACCGGACGACCCGGATCGTGCCGCGCAGAAGCTCGGCGACGTCGTCGAAGTAGTCCCACAGGCCCGGCCCGCCGTGGCAGAGCACCAGCGGGTCACCCGTACCGAGGCTGGCCGCCCAGAGGCGGCAACCGTCGTCGGCGCGTACCCACAAACTCACGGCCATCAGTATCCACGAACGCGAGGGCGCGAAGGTATCCGTGCAGCTCAACGGCCGCTGTCGCTTCTCGCTGATTGTGGCGGGGTCGATCCGGGCTGACCTGCGGTCCGCCAGTTGGCGGTGGTGTCTTCTTCGCTCATTGTTCCTCACCTGAAGTGGCGGATTTCTGGATACGTTTCGTCCAGTCGTCCGGTTCTCCAAGATCGCTGCCAGTGGTCGGTACGTATGGCCTCGAACTGGCGGCGGATGCCGTTCACCCATTGTCGGAGCGGGTCTCTGGCGGCAGCGAGGTGGGTGTTGATGGTGAACATGCGTGGTTGGTCGAGCCGTGCGGCGACGCGGTGAAAGAAGGTACGTAGATCGGTGTCGTCTTCGGCCATGGCGACGTGCCGACGCCAGTGAAGGTCGGTGATGATCTCGGCGAGAGCGACCGCCTCGGGGAAAACCAGCGGGTTGGAAGGGGTGGTGACGGTCAACCAGGGGAAGAGCGCGGCGGTGCGGGCCGTCCAAATCTGGTGCAGGCGGGGGTGGTCGTATCGGCTGGGGATTACCCAGGCGGACACGATCTCGACGGCGGTGAGCATCTGCTGGCGCAACCACTCGTTGCTGTCGGCGTCGACGGCGATGCGGGCGTGCAGCCGTCGGTAGCGACGGTGCGCGGTCAGGACTTCGGGTGTGTTGTCGAGGCTGATCTGGGTGTGTGTCAGCTCGCGCCATTTGCCGATGTCGAGCCAGCGACGGTGACGGACGCATATAGCCGGGAACTGTGGACGGTAGGCGTGGATCGTCGGCGTGCCGGGAACGCGGGCGACGCAGTGGTCGCAGGGACGGGTGAGTCCCCAACGGCGGACTAGGCGGGTGCGTGGGATGTCGTCGGGCAGGTCGGGAATGTAGTTGATCACGGGCAGCGACTTGCGCAGCCGTTGGGCCGGGATGCCGGTGAAGGTCACCAGTCGGGCCAGCGCGAGCGGGTTGAGCGCGACGTCGTGGTCATGCATTGTCGTCGCCGCGAGATTGCCGTGCGGGTGTCCCAGTGCGCGCAGCAGGATCGTCGTTCGGGTTAGCGCGTTCGCGGCGGCGAGCCGGGCAGCGTAGGAGGTGAGGGTTTCCAGTCGTAGCGGCCGGACCCGGACGGGGAGCTGCTGGGCGCGCTGCTGCCAGAGCTTCATTGGCCATCACCGCCTCGGTGCCGTGTGCGGCCAGGGCCGGGATCTGGGTTGTACTGATTGATCGCGGCCAGGTCGAGGATTACCTCGTCGAGGTGCTTCTTGGTGATCCGTTCGGTGCCGTCGGCGATGGCGTCGTTGGCCGCGTCGTGGATGAGCTGATCGAGGCTGCCGATCATGCCGCCGGTGCGGGCGTGTAGGTATGGTGCCAGCTCGATCAGCGTGCCGGCCTTGTGCCGGTGTAGCCGCAGCGCTTGTTCCATCGTGGCGACCAGCTTCGCCCAGTTTCGCTTCGCCTCGGTCGTGCGGTGGGTGAACGGTCCGGTGGTGACGGGGATAAATCGGCCGGCGATCTGCCGTCCCCGGACGCCGTCGAACATGCCGGTCTCGGCTAGATCAAGCCCGGCGTAGACGAACGTCGCACTGATCGTGTCGAAGAAGTATTTGAGCTGATCGGATGCGTCGCGGCCGCGTCTTCCGGACAGGTAAAGCCGGTGAATCTCATCGACGAGCACCAGGCCGGTTCCGATCCGGCGCATCACCGCGGCGACGGAGTGCGCGACTGACTGTGGGCTGTCCCGCTCGGAGACGGGCAGGCCGAGAAAGATCGCCATCTCGGTAGCCAGCATCTTCGGCGTGGCGTCGGCCGGGCAGACGATGTACACGACGGGGACGCGATCGGAGATGCCCGGCGTGCGACGCTCGGTTTCGATCTGAAACTTCTTGCCCAGCTGTGTGATGGAGGTCGACTTCCCGGTTCCGGACGCACCGGAGACCAGCAGCCCGCGTCGGCCGAGTTGTTGCCCCGGTTGTTGATGAGCAGCTTCGACCCCGTGGTGATGATCTTTTTGATGTCTGGGGTCGCAACGAGCAGCAGTGTCGAGTGGTAGTCCTGGCGAGCCTCGTTGTAGACCTCGCGTTCCAACCCGTCCAGTCGCTCGAAGTCGGTGGCGGGCAGCAGCCGCGGCGGGGTCTGTGTGGCGGCCTGCGCGGTGAACGAGGCCCAGCCTTCCTTGGTGGCCAGCGGATGCCGGGCGATTTCGGTGTAGGTGCTGGTCACCTGCTCGCCTCCAGATCATCGGCGAACGGGTCGAAGATCCCGAACGGGACCACCTCATCGGCCTGCGAGCCGCACGCCTCGTCTTGCCCGCCTTCCTCGAGGGCGGGTGGGAGCGCCACCCGGATCGGGGGCGCGGGCAGCGCCCGCGGCTGGGTAACCGGTTCGACCGCCAGGTCGGTGACGTCGACCGGCAGGTGGTTGGTTACCTCGCGAGCCGCGGTGTGGCGGGCAAGCACGCGCTCGACGCCAGGGCCCTGCTCGGCGCGGCGTAGCAGCGCGGCGAGGATAACCGCGACCGCCATCTCGTTGGTGTTGTCGACCCCACGCTGTGCGGCGATGCGCCGCGATGCGCGCCACGTGAAGTCCGCAAACGGTTGCCCCACAACAGATTGATGTGTCCACGCGACGGTGATCCAGCCGCCGTGGTGGTGATTGCGTACCCAGATTCGGGACACGTCGTAGGGGTCGAAGTGGACCTCCCACCGTCCGCCCCGACTAGCGACCCCGGAGCTCTTGCGGGCGTAGAGCCTCAGCTCGCGGCTGTTGTACGTCCGGTAGTCGATCTGAATACCGGCATCGGTGATCGCCCGCCAGTCCGTGGGCAGCAACTCGATGTAGTCTTCGCCGGTCAGCGACACCGGAACCGAGCAGCTCGAAGTCCTCCGCCCCGAGCAGGTAAGCCAGGGCTACCACCGTGGTCTGCCCGGCCGCCGACAGCAGCCGTATCGTCGCCCCGGAGATCGCCACCACGGTGTGCGTGGTGCCCGAGAAAACGACGCGGTCGCTCACCCGCAGTACTGTCGGCCACTCAGCCACGACGACGAGCACCGGACTTGACGAACACCGAATCGTGCGCCCGGCCCGCGTCCGGCGCGCCCCGAAGGATCGAGCGGTCCGACAGCGCCAGCGCCAGGTCCGCCAGCAACCGGTGGGTCCACAGCAGGTGGTAGAGCACCGGCAGCGTGCCCAGCGGATCACCGGCCAGCTCGGCGCCCTCCATCAATGACCGCGGCCGGGTGAACACCTCCAGCAGCCGTCCAGCCACTGGCTCGTTGTAGCAACGCGGATGCCGGTAGGCCGCCAGCCACCTCTGGTTAGCGACCACCACGCCGTCCAACCGGTCCCAGACCGCGTACCGCCAGTCCAGCAGCGCGCAGGCGCGGTCCATCGCATCGAACGCGGCTCGGTCCTCCTCGGCGATCAACTCCAGCGGCCGGGAATCCAGCACCAGCACCGCGCCCTCAGCGGAACCGTCTTCCAGAAGTACCAGAAAATCCGGGGCATGCCTGCGGCGTTTGCCTTCCGGAGTGCTCCACCACAGCCAGAACGGCTGCGACACGACCCGCACCACCGCCGGGTCGAAGTCCAACGCGACCAGATGATCCCGCTCCACCCACGACTCGAACCCAAGCAGGGCGCCCATCGTGGCCGACCAGTACCAGCCCGGATAATTCCGCTGACCGTGGTACGACGGGAACGACCGTACCGGGCGACCCAGTTCAACCACCACATCCGGCATGAAAGCCCACGGGACGCGCTGCTCGACCCCGTCCTGCGCAACGAACACCACCTCGAAGCTCCCCGTCCTGCCCGGACGCTCCACCTGTGCCTCCGCCCGTCGGCGCCATGCGGGCAAGCCGTGCCCGCCAGTTCCGGTGAGAATCCGCCACTTACCGACTAGGCCGTCGCACGGCTGGTCCGCTAACGGCCTTCCTCTGACCACAACAACGGGTCAGCGCGGTACGGGGGTCATCGTCCGACGGGGTGCGGGCAGGCCTTTCGTCCGACCGCGGTGATCAAGCAGCTGACCTGAAACGTCCTCGCGACGAGCTCGATGTCGCTGCTCCGCCGACAGTCACGACATGCCGGACAGGTGCTTAGAACGGCGGTTCGTCCGTCGCCCACGGGTCGCGCACGCTGGCCCTGGCCTGCGCCGCAGCCAACTCAGCGGCCTGTTGCTGTGCGCGCTCGGTGCGGGTTCGTGGGATGTCGGGCATAGGCGCCTCGTCAACGGCCTCGTTCCAGCATCGATGAAACTGTTCGAGATGCGTCATCGGAGGAGACCAACGGTCCCCGTCATCCTCGATGTCCTCCGGGTCAACGTCCGCGATCTCACACAACGCCAGAAAGATCATTTCGACGGTATGCCAGGCGCCCACGGACTCACCACGTAGCGCTCGGCGAATCGTCTCGTGGTTGGCCGACCCGCGGCGTTGATCGTCGTCCCACGCCTGGATCGTCTCGGCGATCTGTCTCGTCGGCGGGCGGCGAGCCGCGACGTAGAACCGCCACAGCATGTCGACGAAGGACTGCCGCGACGCAGGGACATTCGTGGGCTTGGTCAAGCGCGGCGGCACGCCACTTCCCTTCGATGGCCCGCTTACCCTCGGAAATCCAAGTGTTGTCCAGCATCTACAACGCTTTGACTACTGTATCCACAGTGTCATCTCGGTCGTCATCTGGCGTCGCCTCGCGACGAATGGGACCTCTTGTCGCAGGTCAGCATGGTTGTGCGGCGTCAATGCGGCGTCGCTCGCCCTCGACCGTGTCGAGGGCGAAAAAGATGGCGCCGGCCCAGCCCTGGGCCTGAATCCATAGGGCGGGGCGGCGCGAGTACGAAGGAGAACCGATGCGTCGGCGTCCCTCGCCCACACATCATCGCGTAGGCGTGACCCGCACGTCGATCACCATTGTGGTGACCGGCGGGGTCCTCGGCCTGGTCCTCTGGCTGCCCATTGACCGTGCCACGCTGGTCGGCAGCATCATCGCCGCTGTAGCGACGAGTGCGGTTCCCATGCTTCTGGGCCGCACCGAGGGCTTCACCGCAAGGCGCCGCAGCAGCCGGTAAGCCCGCGGAGTGGGGCCGCCGCCCCCCCCCCCCCCCCGCCGCG
>JAEZGP010000598.1 GCA_023437285.1 Actinomycetes bacterium
GCTGCGGCTGCACCTCACCGACCGCGCGGCCGGGGTGGCCCAACTGCTCGACGCGGCACGCCAACTCGGCGGCTGACACACACGCACCGCACACCGGCGCCGGGAGACCCCGGCGCCGGTGTCCGAATAGGATCATCGAGCCTGGAGGCCGGATGGCACAGAATGCGGAGCAACCGCAGTCGCGCAACCCGCTACGTGATCCGCAGGACCGGCGGCTGCCCCGCATCCCGGCGCCGTGCGCGCTGGTCATCTTCGGCGTCACCGGCGACCTGGCCCGCAAGAAGCTGATCCCCGCCATCTACGACCTCGCCAACCGGGGGCTGCTGCCGCCGAGCTTCGTGGTGGTCGGCTTCGCCCGGCGCGACTGGTCGCACGGGGACTTCGAGGCCCTGGCCAAGGAGGCCGCCCAGCAGCACGCCCGTACGCCCTGGCGCGAGGAGGTGTGGGCGCGGCTGTCGGGCAGCATCCAGTTCGTCCCCGGCTCGTTCGACGACGACGACGCGTTCGACCGGCTGTGCTCCTGCCTGGACGCCATGCGCGACAGCCACGGCATCAACGGCAACGCCGCGTTCTACCTGTCCATCCCGCCGGCCGCGTTCCCGACCGTACTCAAGCAGATGGGCCGCACCGGCCTGGCCTCCAACGCCCGCTCGGGCGGCTGGCGGCGGGTGGTCGTGGAGAAGCCGTTCGGCGAGAACATGGAGACCGCCAAACAGCTCAACGACCTGGTCGACGACGTGTTCACCGCCGAGGACGTGTTCCGCATCGATCACTATCTCGGCAAGGAGACGGTGCAGAACATCCTGGCGCTGCGGTTCGCCAACGCGATGTTCGAGCCCGTGTGGAACAGCCGCTACATCGACTCGGTGCAGATCACCATGGCCGAGGACGTCGGCATCGGCAGCCGGGGCGCCTTCTACGACGCGACCGGCACGGCCCGCGACGTGGTGCAGAACCACCTCATGCAGCTGCTCGCCATGGTCGCCATGGAGGAGCCGACCGGCTTCGACGCGGCGGAGATCCGCACCGAGAAGCTCAAGGTGCTGCGCGCCATCACCCTGCCCAAGGACATCGCCGCCGACACCGTACGCGGCCAGTACCTGCAGGGCTGGGTGGCCGGCGAGCGGGTCAAGGGCTACCTCGAAGAGGACAACATCCCGCCGGACTCCACGACCGAGACGTGGGTCGCGCTGACCCTGGGCATCCAGAACCGGCGCTGGGCGGGCGTACCGTTCTACCTGCGCGCCGGCAAGCGCATGCCCCGGCGGGTCACCGAGATCGCGATCCTGTTCAAGCAGGCGCCGCACCTGCCGTTCCACCCGACCGACATCGAGATGCTCGGCAACAACCAGTTGGTCATCCGGGTGCAGCCCGACGAGGGTGTGACGCTGAAGTTCGGTTCCAAGGTGCCCGGCACCGCCATGGAGGTCCGCGACATCACCATGGACTTCCAGTACGGCGAGGCGTTCACCGACTCCTCCCCCGAGGCGTACGAGCGGCTCATCCTCGACGTCCTCATCGGCGACCGGACGCTGTTCCCGGACGCCGCCGAGGTGGAGGCGGGCTGGCGGGTCATCGACCCGCTGGAGGAGGCGTGGGCGGGCGTGAAGCCGGAGCCCTACCGGGCCGGCGAGTGGGGCCCGCGCGCCGCGGACGAGATGCTGGCCCGGTCCGGGCGGGCCTGGCGGCGCGCGTGAGCACGACTTTCACCCTGGGGGTTGCGGCATGATCGGGCTGTGGGACACCACCGGCACCGAGGTGGTCAAGGCACTCGCCGCCGAGCGGCGCAGCGCGGGCGGCGTCACCAGCGGCCTGGCGCTCACCATGATCGCGGTGGTCGACGAGAAGCACGTGCGGGAGGCGGAGGCCGCCGCCACCATCGCGGCGTCGGCGCACCCGTGCCGCGTGCTGATCGTGGTGCGCTCCGACATCGAGCGCAACACGAGCCGGCTCGACGCGGAGATCATCGTGGGGGGCCGCCTGGGGCCGTGCGAGGCCGTGGTCATGCGGATGTACGGCCGCCTCGCGCTGCACGCCGAGTCGGTGGTCATGCCGCTGCTCGCCCCGGACGTACCGGTCGTGACGTGGTGGCACGGGCAGCCGCCGGAGCGCATCGCGTACGACTTCCTCGGGGTCGTCGCCGACCGGCGGGTGACGGACGCCAAGCAGGCACCCGACCCGATCGCGGCGCTGCACGAGCGCGCGGCCGACTACGCGCCGGGCGACACCGACCTGGCCTGGACCCGCATCACCCCATGGCGCACCCTCGTGGCCAGCGCGTTCGACACGGTCGAGGCGGCGATCGTGGCCGCGTCGGTGACGGCGCCCGAGAAGGACCCCACGGCCGCCCTCATGCGCGGCTGGTTGATGTCGCGGCTGGGCATCGAGCCGGCCCTCATCGTCGACGACACGGTGCCGCGGATGCGTACCGTGACGTTGACCTGCCGCAACGGCGACGAGCTGAGCCTCATCCGCAACGACGACGCGGCGGTGTTCCGCCGCAGCGGCCAGCCCGACCACGCCCTGCCGCTGACCCGCCGGCCGCTCGGCGAGGAGCTGGCCGAGGAGCTGCGCCGGCTCGACCCCGACCAGATCTACTCCGACGCGCTCGGCGCCGTGGCGGGGCTGAGCGGGCTGCACCAGCGGCCCGGTACCCGGGTGCACATCTGGCAGGACCCGGCGCTGGAGGCGCGCGCCGAGGAGACCAACGGCAAGGCACGGGGGTAGCTGATGTCCGAGACACACGTGGTCGTGCACGCCGACGCGCAGGCGCTGGCGCAGGTGACGGCGGCGCGGCTGATCGTACGGCTCGTCGACGCGCAGTCTCAGCGGGAGATGGCCTCGGTCGTGCTGACCGGGGGACGCAGCGCGGCGGTGATCTACGCGGCGATGCGCGACAGCGCGGCCCGTGATGCCGTCGACTGGTCCAAGGTCGACTTCTGGTGGGGCGACGAGCGGTTCCTGCCCTCCGGCGACCCGGAGCGCAACGAGACGCAGGCCCGTGCGGCGCTGCTCGACGCGTTGCCGGTGGACCCGGCACGGGTGCACCCCATGCCGGCCAGCGACGGGCCGGACGGCGACGACCCGGAGGCGGCCGCCGGCCGCTACGCCGACGAGCTGGCCCGGGCCGGCCGCGTCGGCAGCCCGGCGCTGCCGCACTTCGATGTCGTGCTGCTCGGCGTCGGCGAGGACGGCCACATCGCGTCGGTCTTTCCCGAGCACCCGGCCGGCTACGACACCCGGCCCGTGACGGCCGTGCGGGGCGCGCCGAAGCCGCCGCCCGTACGGCTCACGCTCACCCAGGTCGCGATCAACACGGCGGCCGAGGTGTGGCTGCTCGCCACGGGCGACGGTAAGGCCGCCGCGGTGGGCACGGCCCTGGCCGGCGGGCCGAAGCGGTTGCCGGCCGCCAGCGTGCGCGGCGTCGAGCGCACGCTGTGGCTCCTCGACCGCGAGGCCGCCCGCGACGTGCCCACCGGCACCCACGCGCCGCGCTGAGGCTTGACCGCGCAGAGGGCTTACCGCGCGAGGGCCGACGGTCAGCGCGGGCGGCGCTCCTGCAGGCGGCGCATGGCCTCCTCGAGGATGGCCGCGGCGTCCGCGTCGGAGCGGCGCTCCTTCACGTACGCCAGATGCGTCTTGTACGGCTCCGAGCGGGGCCGGGCCGGCGGATTGTGCTCGTCCTGGCCGGCCGGCAGGCCGCAGCGCGGGCACTCCCAGAGTGCCGGCGCGGGCACGTCGGCCGCGAAGGACGGGTCGGTCTGGTGGCCGTTGGCGCACCAGTAGGAGACCGACGTACGGGCGACCGCTTCCATGCGGTCCTGACCGGCGTCGACCCAGCGCATGGGCCCGGAGCCGACACGGGTCCCTCGGATGGCGTTACCACTTGCCACGACTTCGCTCCTGGTGTCCCGGGGATGACAACCTGGTGGTGCGCATAACGTGGTGGTGCGCATGCGACAACGGTCGGGTGAGGCAGGTGTGACTCACGGGACCGTTGGGACGAAGCTGGTCTAGTGGGGGTGAAATAGACCAGCGCGCGGCATGTGACACGCCGCGCGCTTGAGTCTAGGACGAACCGTCGATTTCAGATACTGCCACTTTCGGCAAGTTTGATCCACAGGCCGAATCCGACGATGCAGGCGAACCAGATCACGCCCACCACGATGGTGTAGCGGTCGAGGTTCTTCTCGGCGACCGAGGAGCCGGACAGGCTCGACGAGACGCCGCCGCCGAACATGCTGGAGAGGCCGCCACCCTTACCGCGGTGGAGCAGGATGAGCAGCGTCAACAGCACACTCGTGATGATGAGCAGCACGACCAGGGTGTACGCGAACGCCATGGTGGTCGAAGTCCTCTCGGGTAATGGAGTGTCGCCGCCGGAATGGGACGCCGACGACGGCCCGTCAAGGATAGCGGGCGGACGCCAGCCGGCGCTGGGAGGGCCGCGCGACCCTCCCAGCGCTGGTCAGCTGCCGCTGGCCTCGTTGAACCGGCAGATGCCCGCGAACTCCTGGGCGTCGAGGCTCGCGCCGCCGACGAGAGCCCCGTCGATGTCGGGCTGGGCCATGATGCCGGCCGCGTTGGCGGCCTTCACCGAGCCGCCGTAGAGGATCCGGGTCGCCTCGGCGACGTCGGCGTCGTACAGCTCCGCCAGGCGGACCCGGATCGCGCCGATGACCTCCTGCGCGTCCTCGGGGGTGGCCGTCTTGCCGGTGCCGATGGCCCACACCGGCTCGTACGCC
This sequence comes from Actinomycetes bacterium, assembly GCA_023437285.1. Taxonomy (GTDB): domain Bacteria; phylum Actinomycetota; class Actinomycetes; order Mycobacteriales; family Micromonosporaceae; genus Luedemannella. The sequence goes on from JAEZGP010000598.1 coordinate 4,746, forward strand.
ACAACGACCTTCTTCACCTGCTCGACGGACAGCCCGGCCAGGGCCCCGTCGAGCTGGGCGAGCGTGTAGGCCACCTGGTCGCCCGCCTCGCGGATCTCCAGGCCCTCGCCCACGCACAGGATCGGCGCGATGTCGGCGGCCAGCGCGGCCTTGACCTTCGCGTTCACCAAGGCGTCGTCCTCGTTGTGGTAGGCGCGGCGCTCCGAGTGCCCCACCACCACGTACGAGCAGCCCAGCGCCGACAGCATGCCCCCGGAGATCTCGCCCGTGTAGGCGCCGGAGGTGTGCTGCGAGATGTCCTGCGCACCGTAGCCGATGAGCAGCTTGTCGCCGTCGACGGCCGTCTGCACGGTCCGGATCGACGTGAACGCCGGCAGCACCACGACCTCGACCTCGGCGAGCACCTTCTCGTTGAGGCTGAAGGCCAGCTCCTGCACGAGCTTGTTGGCCTCGCGGTGGTTGAGGTTCATCTTCCAGTTGCCGGCCATCAGGGGCCGGCGGGTGTGCTCGCTCATCACTTCTCCAGGGCGGCGACGCCGGGGAGGGTCTTGCCCTCCAGGTACTCCAGGGAGGCGCCGCCCCCGGTGGAGATGTGCCCGAAGGCGGACTCGTCGAGGCCGAGCGCGCGCACGGCCGCGGCCGAGTCGCCGCCGCCGACGACGGTGAAGCCGTCGACCTTGGTGATGGCCTCGGCGACGCCCCGGGTGCCGGCCGCGAACGGGGCCAGCTCGAACACGCCCATCGGGCCGTTCCAGAACACCGTCTTGGCCCCGCCCAGGACCTCGGCGAACGCGGCCACGGTGTCGGGGCCGATGTCGAGGCCCAGCCACTCGGCCGGGATCGCGTCGGCGGTGACCGTGGCGACCTGCGCGTCGGCGGCGAACTTGTCGGCCACCACGATGTCGGTCGGTACCTTGATCTTGCCGCTCTCAAGCAGGTCGCGGCACGTGTCGACCTGGTCGTCCTCGAGCAGGGACTTGCCGACCTCGTAGCCGAGGGCCTTGAGGAAGGTGAAGCACATGCCCCCGCCGATGAGCAGCGTGTCGACCTTGGGCAGCAGCGCCTGGATGACGGCGAGCTTGTCGGAGACCTTAGAGCCGCCGAGCACCACCACGTAGGGCCGCTCGGGGTTGCCGGTCAGCGTCGAGAGCACCTCGACCTCGCGCAGCACCAGGCCGCCCGCGTAGTGCGGCAGCAGGGCCGGCACGTCGTAGACGCTGGCGTGCTTGCGGTGCACGGCGCCGAACGCGTCGTCGACGTACGCGTCGCCGAAGGCGGCCAGCTGAGCCGCGAAGGCGGCCCGCTCGGCCTCGTCCTTGCTAGTCTCGCCCGGGTTGAACCGCAGGTTCTCCAGCAGCACCACGCCGCCGTCGGTCAGCTTGGCGACCGCGTCCTGGGCGGACGGGCCGACCGTGTCGTCGGCGAAGACCACCGGGGAGCCGAGCAGCTCGCTGAACCGCACGGCGACCGGGGCCAGCGTGTACTTCGGGTCCGGCGCGCCCTTGGGGCGGCCGAGGTGCGACATGACGACCACCCGGGCGCCCGCGTCACGCAGGGCGATGATGGTCGGCAGGACCGCGCGGATGCGGCCATCATCGGCGATCACCGATGGGTTGGCCTTGTCGAACGGGACGTTGAGGTCGGCGCGCACGAGCACGCGCCGACCCGCAACACCCTCGCTCAACAGGTCGTCGAGCGTCCGGATGGTCACAGCGACGAACCCACCAGGTTGACCAGGTCGACGAGGCGGTTCGAGTAGCCCCACTCGTTGTCGTACCAGCCGACGACCTTGACCTGGTCGCCGATGACCTTCGTGAGGCCGGCGTCGAAGATGCACGAGGCCGGGTCGGTCACGATGTCGCTCGAGACGATCGCGTCCTCGGTGTAGACCAGGATGCCCTTGAGCGGGCCCTCGGCGGCGGCCTTCACCGCGGCGTTGACCTCCTCGACCGTGGTCTCACGGCCGGCGGTGAAGGTGAGGTCGGTCGCCGAGCCGGTCGGCACCGGCACGCGCAGCGCGTAGCCGTCCAGCTTGCCCTTGAGCTCCGGCAGGACCAGGCCGATCGCCTTGGCGGCACCGGTCGAGGTCGGCACGATGTTCAGCGCGGCGGCCCGGGCGCGACGCAGGTCCTTGTGCGGGCCGTCCTGCAGGTTCTGGTCCTGCGTGTACGCGTGGATCGTGGTCATGAGGCCCTTGACGATGCCGAACTCGTCGTTGAGGACCTTGGCCATCGGCGCGAGGCAGTTCGTGGTGCAGCTCGCGTTCGAGATGATGTTGTCCTTGGCCGGGTCGTACTGGTCCTGGTTGACGCCCATGACGATCGTGACGTCCTCGTTCTTGGCCGGAGCCGAGATGATGACCTTCTTGGCGCCGCTGTCGAGGTGGGCCTTGGCCTTGGTGGCGTCCGTGAAGAAGCCGGTCGACTCGATCACGACGTCGGCGCCCAGGTCGCCCCAGGGCAGCTTGGCCGGGTCGCGCTCGGCCAGGGCCTTGAAGGTGTGCCCGCCCACGGTGATGTCGTCCGCCGTGGCCTTGACCTCCTGGCCGAGGCGGCCGAGGATACTGTCGTACTTCAGCAGGTGGGCGAGCGTGGTGTTGTCCGTGAGGTCGTTGACGCCAACGATCTCGATGTCCGCGCCCTGCACCAGGGCGGCGCGGAAGAAGTTCCGGCCGATCCGGCCAAAGCCGTTGATACCAACCCGGATAGTCACAGGGATTCAGCTCCTCGCCACTGTGCGCCGACCTCTCCGGCCGGCTCGTTAGATCTAGTCGGGCACCCGCCGCAGTCGATGAGTGGCCGGGCGTGAGACCGAACCACGGCCTCGTCGCCGCACACCACAAACACTATCCGAGCAGGAGTCAGCGCACGGAAACGGGGTCGAAACCTTAAGGGTGACGCGCGCCTCAGCTGGCCAGCATCTCCGCGGTGACAACCGACTCCGTGTCGGGAATGCCCAGGTCGCGAGCGCGCTTGTCGGCCAAGGCCAGCAGGCGGCGGATGCGACCGGCGATCGCGTCCTTCGTCAGCGGCGGGTCGGCGAGCGCGCCCAACTCCTCCAGCGACGCCTGCCGGTGCTCCAGGCGCAGCCGGCCCGCGCTGGTGAGGTGCCACGGCGCGTCGTCGCCCAGGATGTCCAGCGCGCGGGTGACGCGCGCACTGGCCGCCACCGCCGCGCGGGCGGAGCGGCGCAGGTTCGCGTCGTCGAAGTTGGCCAGACGGTTGGCCGTGGCGCGCACCTCCCGGCGTACCCGGCGCTCCTCCCACGACAGCACGCTGGCGTGCGCGCCGATGCGGGTGAGCAGCGCGGCGATCGCGTCGCCGTCCTTGACCACGACCCGGTCGACGCCGCGCACCTCGCGGGCCTTCGCCGCGATGCCGATGCGCCGGGCGGCGCCCACGAGCGCCAGCGCGGACTCCGGGCCCGGGCAGGTGATCTCCAGCGCGCAGGAGCGGCCCGGCTCGGTCAGCGACCCGTGCGCCAGGAAGGCCCCGCGCCACGCGGCCACGGCGCAGCAGGTGCTGGCCGACACCACGTGCGGCGGCAGGCCGCGCACGGGGCGGCCGCGCACGTCGAGCAGCCCGGTCTGGCGGGCCAACGCCTCGCCGTCCTTGACCACCCGCACGATGTAGTGGCTGGCGCGGCGCAGGCCGCCCGAGGCGAGCACGTGAAACTCGCTCGGGTAGCCGTACACCTCGGCGATCTCGCGCCGCAGGCGCCGCGCGGCGACGCCGGTGTCCAGCTCCGCCTCCACCACGACGCGGCCCGAGACGATGTGCAGCCCACCCGCGAAGCGCAGCAGCGCCGCCATCTCCGAGCGGCGGCAGCAGGGCTTGGACACGTCCACCCGGCTCAATTCGTCCTTGACCGATGCGGTCATCGCCATAGTGTCGTCACCTCGCGGGGGCTTTCTGGCCTATGGGTCCTTGGTCCTGCACGGGCGCGGCCCGCTCCGGTGCCGGCCGGGTCGCCAGCACCGAACGCAGCGCCTGCGCCAGCGCGTCCGGGCTGTGCCGGGGGCTGCCGTCCGCGACGGCCACCGCGGCGGAAACGACCCGGGCACCCAGCGATTCTGCCGCGGCGCGCAGCCCGGCGGGATCGCCGATCGCGTTAACGTCGGCAAGAACTACATCTGCTCGCAGGCCAGGCAGGTAACGGCCGAGCGCCCGAAGATGATCCGGCAGCGACAGCCCGGACGTCTCATCCTCGGCCGTGAGATTGAGGGTCACCAACCGGTACGCGGGACTCGCCATGATCGCCTCGGCCAGTTCCGGGACGAGCAGATGCGGAATCACGCTCGTGTACCACGACCCCGGGCCGAACAGCAGCCAGTCGGCGGCGCGTACCGCCTCGACGGCCTCGGCGCACGCCTGCGGCCGCGACGGCGCCAGTCGCACGCTGAGCACCTCGCCGGGCGTCACGGCCACGGCGTGCTGACCCCGTACGGCCAGCACGTCGCCCGGGCGGCCCGGGTCGGCGCCGCGTACGGTCGCCTCGATGTCGACGGGGGTACGCGACATCGGCAGTACCCGCCCGCCGGCCCGCAGAAGCGTGGCCGCCAGTTCCAGGGCCGCCACCGGATCGCCGGACTGCTCCATCAGCGCGCACAGCAGCAGGTTGCCCATCGCGTGCCCGGCCAGCGGGGCGGCGCCGCCGAAGCGGTACTGGAGCATGCCGGCCGCGGCCACGCCGACCTCGTCATCAGGGTCGACCAGCGCGGCGAGGGCCTGGCGCAGGTCGCCCGGGGGCAGGCCGCCGCGCTCGGCGCGCAGCCGGCCGCTGGAACCGCCGTTGTCGCCCACGGTGACGACGGCGGTGATGTCCAGGCCCAGCGGGTCGCGCAGCAGCCGCAGGCCCCGCAGGATCGTGGCGAGCCCGTGCCCGCCACCGAAGGCGACGACGTTGGTCATTCGCGCCCCAGGTCGCGGTGCTGGGCGTGGGCGGACAGCCGGGTCTCGCGCAGCCGGCGCGACAGCTCCTCGGCGATGGCGACGCTGCGGTGCTTGCCGCCGGTGCAGCCGATGGCCACGGTGACGTAGCGCTTGCCCTCGCGCTCGAAGCCCGGCGCGGTGGCATTGATGATCTTGGCGAAGGTCTCCACGAACGTGGCGGCGCCCCGCTGGCCCAGCACGTAGCGGCTCACCTCGGTCTCCCGGCCGGTGAGCTCGCGCAGTTCGGGCACCCAGTACGGGTTGGGCAGGAACCGCGCGTCGACGACGAAGTCCGCGTCCGGCGGCAGGCCGTACTTGAAGCCGAACGACAGCACGGTGACCCGCAACTGGCGCTCGTCCTCGCTGGCGAACAGCTCCTCGGTGCGGGCCCGCAGCTGGTTGACGTTCAGGTGGGTCGTGTCGATGATCACATCGGCCGACTCCCGGGCGTCGGCGAGCAACGCGCGCTCGGCGGCGATGCCGTCGGAGAGCCGGCCGTCGCCCTGCAGCGGGTGCGAGCGGCGCACGCTCTCGAAGCGGCGGATGAGCACCTCGTCGTCGGCGTCGACGAACAGCACGTGCGGGGCGAAGCCGCGCTCGCGCAGCGCGGTGATCGCGCCGGTGATGTCGGTGGAGAACGCGCGGGAGCGCACGTCGAGGACCATGGCCGTCCTGCGGGTCGCCCCGCCGGCCCGCTGCGCCAGCGTGGCCATGTCCAGCATCAGGTCGGGCGGCAGGTTGTCGACCACGTAGTAACCGACGTTCTCCATCGCCCGCGCCACGGTGCTGCGCCCGCCGCCGGACATGCCGGTGATGATCACCAGCTTCGTCCCGCCGGCCGGGTCGTTCGCCGTCCCGGCGCCCGCCGACTCCTCCGCCACGCAACCCCCTGCTCGATGCCACCCGCGAATGACCCGCGGCCGGCGTGCCCGACCGCGATGGCCAAATCTACGTGCCGGGCGCTTGCTGGTCGCGGGCGGTGTCGTTTTTGTCCGGTACCCCCGCCGACGGATGCCCGACCGTAACCTCTCCGGCCATGTCACGGGCCGGCGGCTCGTCACCCGCAAGGAGGGCGAGGACCGCCTCCGCCGTGCGCGGGCCGATCCCCGGCACCTCCGTGATCTCCTCGACCGTAGCGGCCGCCAGGCGCTTGAGCGAGCCGAAGTGACGCAGCAGCGCCTTGCGGCGGATCTCCCCCAGCCCGGGCACCCCGTCCAGCGCGGAGGCCGTCATCCGCTTGGACCGGCGCTCCCGGTGGAACGTGATGGCGAACCGGTGCGCCTCGTCACGCACGCGCTGCAGCAGGTACAGCGCCTCGGACGCGCGCGGCAGGATGACGGGGAAGTCGTTGTCGGGCAGCCAGACCTCCTCCATGCGCTTGGCCAGCCCGCACAGCGCCACGTCGGCGATGCCGAGCTCGGCGAGCGCGCGCGCGGCGGCCTGCACCTGCGGCTGACCGCCGTCGACCACCACGAGCTGCGGCGGATAGGCGAACTTGGCCGGGCGACCCGTTTTCGGGTCGATGCCGGGCCGATCCACATCCGCCTCCCCGGCGGCCTGCAGGTAGCGGGCGAAGCGGCGGCGCAGCACCTCGCCCATCGCGGCGGTGTCGTCCGTCGCCCCGCGCACCGCGAAGCGCCGGTATTCACTCTTTCGGGCGAGTCCGTCCTCGAAGACCACCATGCTGGCCACCACGTCCGTGCCCTGGATCTGGGACACGTCGTAGCACTCGATGCGCAGCGGCGCGGCCGGCAGCTCCAGCGCCTCGGCCAGCTCCTCCAGCGCCTGGCTGCGCGCCGTCAGGTCGCCCGCGCGGCGCAGCTTGTGCTGCATCAGCGCCTCGGCCGCGTTGCGCGCCACCGTCTCCATCAGGGCCTTCTTGTCGCCGCGCTGCGGCACCCGCAGGTGCACCCGGCTGCCGCGCTTGGTCGACAGCCACTCGGCCAGCGCCTCGGCGTCGGTCGGCAGCTCCGGGACGAGCACCTCGCGGGGGATGTCGACGTCGTCGGCGCCGTAGATCTGCGAGCAGAACTGGTGCACCAGGTCGCCCGCGGTCAGCTCCTCGGTCTTTTCCACCACCCAGCCGCGCTGGCCGCGCACCCGACCCGTACGCACGTGGAAGACCTGGACCGCGGCCTGTAGCTCATCGTCGGCGAACGCCATCACGTCGGCGTCGGTGCCGTCGCCGAAGACCACCGACTGCTTCTCCATGGCCCGGCGCAGGGCGGCCAGGTCGTCGCGCAGCCGGGCCGCCCGCTCGAACTCCAGCTCCTGCGACGCGGCGAGCATCTCGCGCTCCAGGTGGCGCTCCATGCGGTCGGTACGCCCGGCCATGAAGTCGCAGAAGTCCTCCACGATCGAGCGGTGCTCCTCGGCGCTGACCCGCCCGACGCACGGGGCCGAGCATTTGCCGATGTCGCCGAGCAGGCAGGGCCGGCCGATCTGGCTGTGCCGCTTGAACACCCCCGCCGAACAGGTGCGCGCCGGGAACACCCGCAGCAGCAGGTCGAGGGTCTCGCGGATGGCCCACGCGTGCGAGTACGGCCCGAAGTAGCGCACGCCCTTGCGCTTGGCGCCGCGCATCACGAGCAGGCGGGGATAGTCCTCGTCCAGGGTGACGGCCAGGTACGGGTAGGACTTGTCGTCGCGGTAGCGGACGTTGAACCGCGGGTCGTACTCCTTGATCCAGGCGTACTCCAGCTGGAGGGCCTCGACCTCGGTGCCGACGGTGACCCAGTCGACCGACGCGGCCGTGGTGACCATCTGCTGGGTGCGTGGGTGCAGCGTCCACGGGTCGGCGAAGTAGGAGTTCAGCCGCTGGCGCAGGCTGCGTGCCTTGCCCACGTAGATGACGCGGCCGACCGCCTCGCCCGGGCCGGGTGCGGCGCGGAACCGGTAGACCCCCGGCGACTCGGGAATGGTCCCCGGCGCGGGACGGTAGGAGGCGGAAGGGCCGCGCGCGATGGGCACGCCTGCAAGGCTAGCCCGCCGGTCCGTCAGGAACCGGCGGGCCAGTGGTCACGCCGGTCAGGTCGTGGCGACCACGTTGCCGTTTTCGACCTTGACGGGGATGTCCCGCAGGCCGCTCGTGGCCGGGCCGCTCAGCCGCGCCCCGTCCTCGATCGCGAACATCGAGTTGTGGTTCGGGCACTCCGACTTGCCATCGGTCGGCGCCTTCACCAGGGTGCCCATGTGCGGGCAGTGCGCGTCGTTCGCCTTGACCGTGCCGTCGGCGAGCTTGACCACCAGGACGGTGCCCACGACCACGCCGCCGCCGGACGGGATGTCGGCCTCCTTGGCCAGCACCGTGCCCGACGAACCGCCGCCGGGGGCGGCCGAGCTCGGCGCATCGGCCGCACCGCTCGGGGCGCCCCCGCCGCCGCCCGTGTTCGCCGGCGGCGTCTCCGTGTCGCTGCCACAGGCGCCGAGCAACAGCGCGAGGCAGGCCGCCCCGCCGCCGGCGAGCACCGCACGCCGGCTCGCGCCGGCCGCGCCGAGCTGATTCTGGTCGTTCATCGATCCTCCCGCGTGTTTATGGCTACGAACGGGAGGCACGGGCGTCACCCGTGTCCGGTTCACCGTCCCGTCGAATGTCTGCGAACCTTAGCGCGCGCGAAACACGACCAGCTCAGTGAACGGTTCTCATTCACGCAGGTGGATTACGGTGCAGTGACCTTGCGTGACTTCCCGGCTACTTTCGCCGGGGCCTTGGCGCTCTTGCGGGCCGTCTTTTTGGCGGCCGCGCCGTTGGCCTTGGCGGCCCGGCTGGTGGCCTTGGTGGCGCCGGTCGGCTCGCCGTCGAGTTTGAGCACGTGCCGCAGCCACTGGCCGGTGTAGCTCTCCGGGATCTCGGCGATCTCCTCGGGCGTACCGACGGCCACGACGGTGCCGCCCTTGTGGCCGCCCTCCGGGCCCATGTCGATGATCCAGTCTGCGGTCTTGATCACATCGAGGTTGTGCTCGATGACGATGACCGTGTTGCCCTTGTCGACCAGGCTGTCCAGGACGATCAGCAGCTTGCGGATGTCCTCGAAGTGCAGGCCCGTGGTCGGCTCGTCCAGCACGTACACCGTGCGGCCCGTGGAGCGCTTCTGCAGCTCGCTGGCGAGCTTGACGCGCTGGGCCTCACCGCCGGACAGGGTGGGGGCCGGCTGGCCGAGCCGCACATACCCGAGGCCCACGTCGACGAGGGTCTTCAGGTGACGGTGGATCGCCGGGATGGCCTCGAAGAACGTCGCGGCCTCCTCGATCGGCATGTCCAGCACCTCGGAGATGGTGCGGCCCTTGTAGTGGACCTCCAGGGTCTCCCGGTTGTACCGGGCGCCCTTGCACACCTCGCACGGCACGTACACGTCCGGGAGGAAGTTCATCTCGATCTTGATCGTGCCGTCGCCCGCGCAGTTCTCGCACCGGCCGCCCTTGACGTTGAACGAGAACCGCCCGGGACCGTAACCGCGGACCTTCGCCTCGGTCGTCTCCGCGAACAGCTTGCGGATGTGGTCGAAAACCCCGGTGTACGTGGCCGGGTTCGACCGCGGCGTGCGGCCGATCGGCGACTGGTCAACGCCCACGACCTTGTCGAGGTGCTCCAGGCCGGTGACCCGGGTGTGCCGGCCGGGGACCAACCGGGCGCCGTTGATCTGGTTGGCCAGCACCGCGTACAGGATGTCGTTGACCAGCGTGGACTTGCCCGAACCGGACACGCCGGTGACGGCGATGAACTGGCCCAGCGGGAACGTGACCGTCAGGTTGCGCAGGTTGTGCTCGCGCGCGCCGAGCACCGCCAGCTCGCGGCCCGGCGTCTGGAGGCGCCGCGCCCCCGGCACCGGGATCTCCTTGCGACCCGACAGGTAGGCGCCGGTGATCGACTCCTTGCTGTCGTAGATCTCCTTGACCGGGCCGCTGTGCACGATGCGGCCGCCGTGCTCGCCCGCTCCCGGCCCGATGTCGACGATCCAGTCGGCCGTACGGATGGTGTCCTCGTCGTGCTCGACGACGATGAGCGTGTTGCCGAGGCTCTTGAGCCGCACCAGCGTCTCGATGAGGCGGTGGTTGTCGCGCTGGTGCAGGCCGATGCTCGGCTCGTCCAGCACGTACAGCACGCCGACGAGGCCGGAGCCGATCTGCGTGGCCAGGCGGATGCGCTGCGCCTCGCCGCCCGACAGCGTGCCGGCCGCCCGGTCGAGCGACAGGTAGTCCAGGCCCACGTCGACGAGGAAGCGCAGCCGGGCGTTGATCTCCTTGAGCACCCGCTCGGCGATCATCCGCTGGCGGTCGTTGAGTTCCCGTGCCCCGACGAAGTCGGCGCACTCCCCCACCGACAGCGCGCACACGTCGGCGATGCTCTTGCCGCCCAGGGTGACGGCCAGCACCTCGGGCTTGAGCCGGGCGCCGGCGCACGCCGGGCACGGCACGTCGCGCATGTAACCCTCGTACTTGTCGCGCGACCAGTCCGACTCGGTGTCCGAGTGCCGGCGCTCGATCCACTGCACGACGCCCTCGAAGCCCGTGTAGTAGGAGCGCTCACGCCCGTACTTGTTGCGGTAGCGCACGTGCACCTGGTCGTCGCTGCCGTAGAGGATCTCCTTCTGGGCCCGTTCGGAGATCTTGCGCCACGGGGTGTCCAGGTCGAAGCCCTCCGCCTGGCCGAGCGCCTCCAGCAGCCGCAGGAAGTAGTCGAGCGTGTGCCCGCCCGACCAGGGCTGGATCGCGCCCTCGCGCAGCGTCCGCTCCGGGTCGGGAATGATCAGCTCGGGGTCGACCTCCTTCTTCGTGCCGAGGCCGGTGCACTCGGGGCACGCGCCGTACGGGGCGTTGAAGGAGAACGAGCGGGGTTCGAGGTCCTCGATGGCGAGCGGGTGCTCGTTGGGGCAGGCCAGGTGCTCGCTGAACTTGCGCTCGCGGTGCTCGTCATCCTCGGGCAGGTCGACGAAGTCGAGGATCACGATGCCGCCGGCCAGGCCGAGCGCCGTCTCCACCGAGTCGGTGAGGCGCTGCTTGGCCGAGCCCTTCACGGCGAGCCGGTCGACGACCACCTCGATGGTGTGCTTCTCCTGCTTCTTGAGCTTCGGCGGCTCGGTGAGCGGGTGCACCACGCCGTCGACCCGCGCGCGGGCGAAGCCCTTGGTCTGCAGTTCGGCGAACAGGTCGAGGTATTCGCCCTTGCGGCCGCGCACCACCGGCGCGAGCACCTGGAACCGGGTGCCCTCCGGCATGGCGAGGACCCGGTCGACGATCTGCTGCGGGGTCTGCTTGCTGATCGCCGCGCCGCAGACGGGGCAGTGCGGCTCGCCGGCCCGGGCGAACAGCAACCGCAGGTAGTCGTAGACCTCGGTGATCGTGCCGACCGTCGAGCGCGGGTTGCGCGAGGTCGCCTTCTGGTCGATCGAGACGGCCGGCGACAGGCCCTCGATAAAGTCGACGTCCGGTTTGTCCATCTGGCCGAGGAACTGCCGCGCGTACGACGACAGCGACTCCACGTACCGGCGCTGCCCCTCCGCGAAGATCGTGTCGAACGCGAGGCTCGACTTGCCCGACCCGGACAGCCCGGTGAACACGATCATCGCGTCCCGGGGCAGGTCGAGGTTCACGTCACGGAGGTTGTGCTCCCGCGCCCCACGGACAATCAGACGGTCGGTCACGTCGAGACCCTCACTGGTCGTTACGAGAATTCGCCGGCGGCAGGTCCGGCGGGCCCACCCGCTCCAAGGCCCTAACGCCGCCGCGGGCAACTGTAGTCCGGCCGTGTGACATTCCCGCTCGGCAGCCGCCGGAGCGGCCTGGATCACCCGTTCGGGCGCACCACGATCCGGTCGATCACGGGCGCCGGGCCCCACGGATTGCCGAACCGCAGCGTGTTGGACCCCTGGCGCAGCCGTACCCACACGATCCTCGACCGTACCTCCCTGGCCGGCGGGAACACCCCCAGGTGCACCGGCGCGCTTCCGTCCACGCGTACCGTCGCGCCCACCCGGTGGCCGGCCAGGCCGTCCGGCGTCAGGTAGTACACCGTCACCGCGTACTGCCCCGGCCGGGGCGCGCGGATGGCGGCGAACCGCAGCCACCCCTCCGGCTGACCGCGCGCCGCCCGGCCCAGCCCCGCCACCGCGCCGCCGTTGAAGATCCCCGCCCGGCGCATCCGGTG
>JAEZGP010000693.1 GCA_023437285.1 Actinomycetes bacterium
GTACCCGTCCGGCCACCACGGTGCGGCCGACGCGGCCCACCGGGCGGTGCAGCAGTCGATGGATCGGCACTGGTAACAGACGATCCGGTTGGCGTCAGCCAGCCACCCGACACCACACCACCGCCCACGGGCACCGCGCCGTCCGCGCGCCGCATCGCCCAGTTGGCCGTACCGGCCCTGGTCGTGCTCGCCGCCGAGCCGCTGTACGTGCTCGTGGACACGGCCGTCGTGGGCCACCTCGGCAGCGACCAACTGGCCGCCCTCGCCCTCGGCGGCGGGTTGCTGGGGCTGGTCGCGTGGCTCGGTACCGTCCTGGCGTACGGCACCACGGGCAGCGCGGCGCGCCTGTACGGCGCCGGGGACCGCCGGGCCGCCGTCATCGACGGCGTGCAGGCCTCCTGGCTCGCGCTCATCGTCGGGGTGGTCGTGGCGCTGCTCGCCCAGGTGCTGGCGGAGCCGGTCGCGCGCGCCCTGGCGGGAGACGCCGAGGCCGCCGTCGCGCGGGCGGCCGCGGACTGGCTGCGCATCGCGGCCCTGGGTGCCCCCGGGATCCTGCTCGCCATGGCCGGCAACGGGTGGATGCGCGGGGTGCAGGACCTGCGCCGACCCGTGTGGTACGTGCTGGGCGCCAACGTACTGTCCGCCGCGCTGTGTCCGGTGCTCGTTTATCCGCTGGGGCTCGGCCTCAACGGCTCGGCGATCGCGAACGTGGTCGCCCAGACGCTCAGCGGGGCGCTGTTCGTGCGCGCGCTCGTCGTGGCCGGCGTGCCGCTCGCGCCGCACCCGAAGACGCTGCGCCGCCAGTTGGTGGTCGGTCGCGACCTGCTCGTGCGGGGCGCGGCGTTTCAGGCGTGCTTCCTGTCGGCGGCGGCGGTCGGCGCCCGCTACGGGGCGGCCACGCTCGCGGCACACCAGGTCGTGCTCCAGCTGTGGATGGCGTGCGCGCTCGCGCTCGACGCCGTCGCGATCGCGGGCCAGTCACTGATCGGCGCGGCCCTCGGCGGCGGCGACGTCCCCGGTGCCCGGCGCACCGCGCGTCGGCTCACCGTGGTGGGCGGCTGGTGCGGCCTCGGGCTGGCGGCGGTCATGGCCGCCGGCGCGTTCGTGTTGCCGGCGCTGTTCAGCGCCGACCCCGCCGTGCGGGAACGGGCGTTGGTCGCGTGGCCCTGGTTCGTCGGCATGCTGCCGCTGGCCGGGCTGGTCTTCGCCCTCGACGGCGTCTTCATCGGCGCCGGGGACGTACGGTTCCTGCGCAACCTCACGCTGGTCGCCGCGCTCGTGTTCTTCCTGCCCGCGATCTGGCTCAGTTACCGGCTGGACCTGGGCATCGGCGGGCTGTGGGCGGCCCTGACCGTGTTCATCGTCGTCCGCCTGGTCGGCCTGGCGGTGCGGGTGGCGGGCGGACGCTGGGCGGTCGCGGGCGCCCCGTCCGGTTGACGGGCGGTCAGCCGGTCGGGGTGAAGCGGGCGAGCAGGACCGACGTGGTCACGGCCGTCACCATGGCGACGCCGAGCATCAGCCAGTCGGACTCGCGCAGCTCGCCGGTGTGCCGGCGCAACGTGGCGGTGGCCCGGCCGGCGAACTGGGCGCGACGGTGCTCGCGGCGGATCTGGCGCTCGACGCGCGCGCCCCAGATCTGCAGTTCGACCAGCGGGTCGGTGGGATCGGACGAGGCGCCCCGGGGGTCGGCGGGGTGCGGGCTTGGGCTCATGGTGGGGCTCCGGGAAGGCGGCGCCGGTGGGGGCGCTGGTACGTGGTGCGCCGTCAGCGGCGACGGGTTCCGGCCAGCGTACGTCACCGCAGGTCATCGCGGTTCCCCCAAATGGCCCCTTCGATGGCTCGGCCGCACGCCGGCCGGGTGCCGGCCGGATGAGAGGCTACGGGGCGTGACTGGGCACAGGGCCGGGCCGGAGCCGGGCGGACTGATCATTGTCGACAAGCCGGCGGGCATGACCTCGCACGACGTGGTGGCGCGGGTACGCCGGGCGGCGCGGACCCGCCGGGTCGGGCACGGCGGCACCCTGGACCCGATGGCCACCGGCGTACTCGTCATCGGCGTGGAGCGCGCTACCCGGCTGCTCACGTACGTGATCGGCAGCGAGAAGTCGTACCGGGGGACGGTGCGTCTCGGGCAGACCACCGTCACCGACGACGCCGAGGGCGAGGTGCTGACTGAGGCGTCCGCCGCGCGGGTCACCGACGACGCGGTCCGGCAGGCGCTCGCCGCGTTCGTCGGCGAGATCGACCAGGTGCCCAGCTCGGTGAGCGCGATCAAGATCAAAGGCGTGCGGTCGTACGCGCGGGTGCGCGGCGGCGAGGAGGTCGAGCTGGCCGCCCGCCGCATCACGATCTCCCGGCTGGCGGTCGGCGAGATCCGGCCCGTGGACGGCGGCGCCCGCCGCGACGTCGACATCGAGGTCACCTGCTCGTCCGGGACGTACATCCGGGCGATCGCCCGCGACCTCGGCGCCGCGCTCGGGGTGGGTGGGCACCTGATCGCGCTGCGCCGTACGGCGGTCGGCGGGTTCGGTCTCGCGGAGGCGGTCAGCCTCGACGAGCTGTTCGCCCGGGCCGAGCGCGACGAGCCCGTGGTGACGCTGGACCTGGCCGCGGCGGCGCGCCGCTGCCTGCCGGGCCGCGACGTGGACGCCGACGACGCGGCCGTACTGGGCCACGGCGGGCCGCTGCCGGCGGCCGGCATCGCCGGACCGTACGCCGTGTTCGGCCCGGGCGGACAGGTGGTCGCTATCGTGTCGGAGCGGGGCGGTCGCGCCCGGCCCGAGGTGGTACTGGCGCCGGCCTGACGGTCGGCGGGGACGGCGAGGGGGAGCGCATGCAGCGGTGGCGGGGACTCGGCGCGGTGCCCGGCGGATGGGGCCGGTCGGTGGTCACCATCGGCGTGTTCGACGGGGTCCACCGGGGGCACCAGGAGATCATCGGGCACACCGTGATGCTCGCCCGCGAGCTGGCGGTCTCCTCGGTGGTGGTGACGTTCGATCCGCACCCGGCCGAGGTCGTGCGGCCAGGCTCGCACCCCGCCGTGCTGACCGAGCCCGCCCGCAAGGCCGAGTTGATCGAGGCGCTCGGCGTGGACGTGCTGTGTGTGATCCCGTTCACTCCGGAGTTCTCCCGGCTGCCAGCCGACAACTTCGTCCACGACGTGCTCGTGGAGTCGCTGCACGCGTCCGCCGTGGTCGTGGGGGAGAACTTCCGCTTCGGTCACCGGGCCGCCGGTGACGTGGCGCTGCTGGCCCGGCTGGGACGCAGCTTCGGCTTCACGGTCGAGGGCGCGCCGCTGGTCAGCGCCGACAAGCCGGACCTGGCCGGCGGCGGGGGCGAGCCGACGCTGTTCTCCTCGACGTACATCCGGGCCTGTGTCGACGCCGGGGACGTCGCGGCCGCGGCGGCCGCGCTCGGCCGGCCCCACCGCGTGGAGGGCGTGGTGGTCCGCGGCGACCAGCGCGGCCGCGAGCTGGGCTTCCCGACGGCCAACCTGCTGCCGGGCCGGTACGCGGCGGTGCCGGCCGACGGGGTGTACGCGGCCTGGCTGAGCACCCGGCACGGGGCGGCTCCGCTGCGCGCCGCCGTGTCGATCGGGACGAATCCGACCTTCTCGGGGCGCGAGCGGCGCGTCGAGGCGTACGCCCTGGATTTCGACGGCGACCTGTACGGCGAGCGCGTGAGCCTGGACTTCGTCGCCCGGCTGCGCGACACGCTGCGGTTCGACGGCGTCGAGCCGTTGATCGCCCAGATCGACGACGACGTGGCCCGCACGCGCGCTCTCCTGACGTGACACCCGCCTTGCTGGCGTGACGCGACCGCGCCACCGCACGGCGGGGTCCGCCGTACGTGTCTGTTAGCCTTGGGGCTACGCCGGGTAACCGGTGGGCTCCGCGTGCCTGCTCGACGCCGCGGGTGCGGGGCTCGTTCCACGCCCAACAGATAAGGGAGAGTATGGCGCTCGACACGGCCGAGAAGGCCAAGATTATCGAGGAGTTCGGCGCGAACGCGCAGGACACGGGTTCGCCCGAGGTTCAGATCGCGATGCTCACGTCGCGCATCAACACGCTGACCGAGCACCTCAAGTTCCACAAGCACGACCACCACAGCCGCCGCGGCCTGCTGATCCTCGTGGGCCAGCGTCGCCGGCTGCTGGCCTACCTGGCCAAGAAGGACATCGCGCGCCGCCGGGCCATCGCCGAAAAGCTCGGCCTGCGGCGCTAGCGCGGATCAACGGGGGAGACGGTTGGCGGATCGCCGGTCGCTCCCCCGTTGTCCAGTGAGACACTTGTCAACAGCGGACGTGTCGGGCGCAACAGGCGCACAGCGGCACTCCGTGGACACCACAGGGGCACCTGACCATTAACGGGGAGCCGAGCGGACCCATGCCGGCTCACGTGATCGGTCCTCGGTAGTGGCCTCCGGAAGGCGCGAACGCCTGCGGGGGCTTCGATCGAAGACCGACCGCGATCCGCTCCCCATGGCGTGCCCCGCACACACTGAGGGAGTTCATCCACACATGACCGAGCAGACCAATCTCGGCACCCAGCACAGCAAGGCGATCATCGACAACGGGTCGTTCGGCACCCGCGAGATCGTGTTCTCCACCGGCCGGCTCGCCCGGCAGGCCGCCGGCTCCGTCCTCGCCCAGCTCGACGACACCGTCGTGCTCTCGGCGACCACGGTCGGCAAGCACCCGAAGGACCAGTTCGACTTCTTCCCGCTGACGGTCGACGTCGAGGAGCGCATGTACGCCGCGGGTCGCATCCCGGGCTCGTTCTTCCGCCGCGAGGGTCGCCCCAGCGAGGACGCCATCCTCACCTGCCGGCTCATCGACCGGCCGCTGCGCCCCAGCTTCGTCAAGGGCCTGCGCAACGAGGTCCAGGTCGTCTGCACCGTCCTCGCGCTGGACCCGGCCCACCCCTACGACGTGGTGGCCATCAACGCCGCCTCGATGTCGACCAAGCTGTCGGGCCTGCCGTTCTCCGGCCCGATCGGTGCCACCCGCGTGGCGCACGTCGACGGGACCTGGGTCGCCTTCCCGACCAACGAGGAGCTGGAGCGGGCCACGTTCGACATGGTCGTGGCCGGCCGCACGCTGCCCGACGGTGAAGTCGCGATCATGATGGTCGAGGCCGAGGCCACCGACCACACCGTCACCCTCGTGGCCGGCGGCGCGACCGCGCCGACCGAGGAGGTCGTGGCCAGCGGCCTGGAGGCCGCCAAGCCCGCGATCCGCGAGCTGTGCCGTGCCCAGGACGAGCTGGCCGCCGTCGCGGCGAAGCCGACGGCCGAGTTCCCGGTGTTCCTCGACTACCAGGACGACGTGTTCGCGGCCGTGGACGCCGCGGTCCGCGCCGACACCGCCGAGGCCCTCAAGATCGCCGGTAAGGCGGAGCGCGAGGAGGCCCTCGACGCGATCAAGGATCGGGTGCTCGAGCAGCTCGCGCCCCAGTTCGAGGGCCGCGAGAAGGAGATCACCGCGGCGTTCCGGTCGGTGACCAAGAAGGAGGTCCGGGCCCGCGTCCTGCGCGAGCAGATCCGCATGGACGGCCGCGGCCTGCGCGACATCCGTCCGCTGACCGCCGAGGTCGGCGTCCTGCCGCGGGTGCACGGCTCGGCCATCTTCGAGCGGGGCGAGACCCAGATCCTGGGCGTGACCACGCTGAACATGCTGCGCCTGGAGCAGACCCTGGACACCCTGGGCCTGGCCAGGACCAAGCGCTACATGCACAACTACAACTTCCCGCCGTACTCCACCGGGGAGACCGGCCGCGTCGGCTCGCCGAAGCGGCGCGAGATCGGCCACGGCGCGCTGGCCGAGCGGGCGCTGCTGCCCGTACTGCCCACGCGCGAGGAGTTCCCGTACGCGATCCGCCAGGTGTCCGAGGCGCTCGGCTCCAACGGCTCGACCTCGATGGGCTCGGTCTGCGCCAGCACGATGGCGCTGCTGAGCGCCGGTGTGCCGCTCAAGGCGCCGGTCGCCGGCATCGCCATGGGCCTGATCTCCGACGAGGTCGACGGCAAGACCACGTACGTGACGCTGACCGACATCCTCGGCGCCGAGGACGCGTTCGGTGACATGGACTTCAAGGTGGCCGGCACCCGCGACTTCGTGACCGCCCTGCAGCTCGACACCAAGCTCGACGGCATCCCGTCGGACGTGCTGGCCGGCGCCCTGCAGCAGGCCTACGAAGCCCGTCAGGCGATCCTCGACGTAATGAACGAGGCGATCGGCGCGCCGGCGAGCATGTCGGACTACGCGCCGCGCGTCACGACCGTCAAGATCCCGGTCGACAAGATCGGCGCGGTGATCGGCCCCAAGGGCCAGATGATCAACGCGATCCAGGACGAGACCGGCGCCGACATCACCATCGAGGACGACGGCACGATCTACGTCGGCGCGACCGACGGCCCGAGCGCCCAGGCGGCGGTCGACCGGATCAACGCCATCGCCAACCCCACGCTGCCCAAGGTGGGCGACCGCTTCCTCGGCACCGTGGTGAAGACCGCCGCGTTCGGCGCCTTCATCTCGCTGCTGCCGGGCCGCGACGGCCTGCTGCACATCTCCAAGGTGGGCGACGGCAAGCGGGTCGACAAGGTCGAGGACTTCCTCAACGTCGGCGACAAGGTCGAGGTGGAGATCGCCGAGATCGACTCGCGCGGCAAGATCTACCTGGACAAGGTGCGGCCGGAGGGCGCGCCGGCACCCGAGGCCGGCGAGCGGCCGGCCCGCGAGCGCGGCGACCGGGGCGACCGTGGCCCCCGCGACCG
>JAEZGP010000657.1 GCA_023437285.1 Actinomycetes bacterium
TCGTCGGACGGGCTGCGGCTCGCGTTGGGGCTGCTCGGGTTCGAGGGCACGGTGCTCGAGCTGAGCTGGTACGGAACTCGCGAGGTGACGCTCAGCCTCGGCGAGTCGTTCCATTCTGGACGGTCGGCGATCCGGGCCAGCCAGGTCGGCACACTCGCGCCGGCGCGCCGGTCGACCCGTACCCATGCCGACCGGCTCGCCCTCGCGCTGGACCTGTTGCGTCATCCGGCTTTCGACGCCCTGCACACCGGAACCACGCCCTTTGCCGGGCTGCCCTCGTTGCTGGGCGCCGGCACACTGTCGGCCATATCCCATGTCATCACCTACGACGAGGAGTAACGCGTGTTCAGCGTGACCGTGCGCGACCACATGATGATCGCCCACAGCTTCCGGGGCGAGGTCTTCGGACCGGCGCAGGCCCTGCACGGAGCCACGTTCGTCGTCGACGCGACCTTCCGCCGGGAGCGGCTCGACGAGGACAACATCGTGGTCGACATCGCGCTGGCCGCCCAGCAGCTGAGGGAGGTGCTCGCGGAGCTCAACCTGCGCAACCTCGACGACGACCCGGCCCTGGCGGGGATGAACACCACCACCGAAGCGCTCGCGCAGGTCGTCGCCGACCGCCTCGCCGCCCGCGTGCGGGCCGGTTCGTTCGGGCCCGGAGCGCTCGGGCTCGCCGGCATCGTGGTCACGCTGCACGAGTCGCACATCGCCTGGGCGAGCTACGAGCGTGCTCTGTGACGATCGTCCACGTCGTCCTCCCGAACGACATCGACGATCCCTTCTCGCCCAGCGGCGGCAACGTTTACGACCGCCGCCTGTGTGACGGTCTCGCCGCCGCCGGCTGGGTGGTGCGCGAACACGCCGTGGCCGGAGCGTGGCCGGCGCCCTCCGCCGTCGAGCGGACCGCGTTCGGCGAGGTGCTCGCCGGACTGCCCGACGACTCCCTCGTGGTGGTCGACGGGCTCATCGCCTCGGTCGTGCCCCTGGCGCCGCAGGCCGCCCGGCTGCGCCTGGTGGTCCTGCTGCACCTGCCGGTGGGCGACCGCGCCGAGGCGGCCGCGCTGCGCGCCGCCCTCGGCGAACGGGCGGCCACCGTGCCCGTCAGCTCCACCAAGTCGGTGCACGGGCAGGCGCTGGAGGCCTCCGGACTGCTGGAACTCGTGGTCACGATCCTCGCCCTGCGCGCGGGTGCCCTGCCCGTCAACGCGGGCTACCTCGAACCCGACCCGCACTGCCCGCTCGACGTCGTCACCGCCCCGCGCACCGCGCGGCCCGCGTACGCACTGAGCCTCAACAGCGCGTTCGGCGGCGCGAACACGGCCCTGCTGGTGCGGGCATGAACGCGACGATCGACCAAGAGGCCGGCCTGCTGGGCGGGCTGATCTGCGCCGCCCACGAGGCGGGCCTGACCGTACGGTCGGCGGCCGCCTGGCCCGCGGGTGGCGACGACGCGCTGCCGGCCCTGCCCGGCTTCGTCGAGTCGACGTTCAGCCCGCTCGTCGCGGCGGTCGCCGCGCGCTGCCTGCCCGGCTGGGACACCGACGCCGCCACGACCGCGCTGGTGCTGCTCAGCCCGCTGGGCGACGTGGCGACCGCGGTCCACCTCGCGCACGCGGTCGACCACGGCGAACGGGTCGGGCCGCTGCTGTTCTTCCAGTCGGTCCCCAACGCGGTGGCCGGTCACGTGGCCGCCCGCTGGGGGCTGCGCGGCCCGGTCGTGTGCCTGTCCGCCGACGGGTCGGACCTGGCCCCCGCCGCGCTGCTCATCGCCGACGGCGACGCGGACGCCGCGCTGGTCGTCGTCGCCCATCAGGCACCGCCGGACTCGGCCACGGCCGAGCGGGCGGCCGCAGTCCTCGTCACGGGAGGAAACAACCCATGAGTACGGCTGTCGTCACGGGGATCGGGCTCGTCACGCCGGTCGGCACCAAGCCGGCCGAGGTGTTCGACGCGCTGTGTGTGGGCCGGTCTGGCCTGCGCCGCCCGCCGGAGGGACACCCGGTCGCCGGCGCGACCGAGGTCGCCGGCATCGGGCCCGAGCTGGACGCCACCGACGTCCTGCCGGCGACCGAGGCCCGCACCGTCGACCGGTACATCGTCATGGCCCTGTACGCGGCCCGCGACGCGCTCGCCGACGCCGGCCTGCGCGTCGGCGACGACGTGGACCCCGAGCGGATCGCCTGCGTGGTGTCGGGCACCGGCGGGCTGGCCACGCTGGAGGCGCAGGTCGTCACGCGCACCGCGAAGGGCCGCGTGGGCGTGAGCCCGTACCTGCTGCCGGGGATGCTGCCCAACATGGGCGCCGCCCGGGTCGCGATCGCCCACGGCATCCGGGGGTTCAGCTCGTCGGTCGGTACGGCCTGCGCGGCCGGCGCCCAGTCGATCGGCGAGGGCCTGCGGCTGATCCGGGCCGGCGAGGCGGACGTGGTCGTGGCCGGGTGCAGCGAGGCGCCGCTGTTCGCCACGCTCGCCGACACGTTCGGCAACGCCCGCGCCCTCGCGCGCGGCTGGGCGGAGCGGCCGCAACAGGCCTGCCGCCCGTTCGACCGGCGCCGCAACGGCCTCGTAC
>JAEZGP010000003.1 GCA_023437285.1 Actinomycetes bacterium
ACACGATGCGGGCCAGCGGCCGCGCGCCGATGCGGCCGGCGGCCTGCGCCGTACCCAGCAGCAGCGCCGCCGCGCCGTCGTTGAGCGGCGACGAGTTGCCCGCGGTCACCGTCCCGTCGGGGCGGAACACGGGCTTGAGCCGGGCCAGCTTCTCCAGCGAGGTGTCGGCCCGGATCGACTCGTCGGTGTCCAGTTCGGGCAGCCCGACGAGCTCCTGCGCGTACTCGCCGGTGTCGTGGGCAGCAGCCGCGCGGAGGTGGCTGCGCAACGCGAAGCGGTCCTGGTCCTCGCGGGTGATCTTGTATTTGTCCGCGAGGATCTCCGCCCCCTCGCCGAGGGCGACCGTCCACCGCTCCGGCATGCGCGGGTTGACCATGCGCCAGCCCAGCGTGGTGGAGTGCAGTGTCTCGTGCGCGCGCGGAAAACCCTGCTCGGGCTTGGGGAGTACCCACGGCGCGCGGCTCATCGACTCCACGCCGCCCGCGACGACCAGCGACGCGTCGCCGACCGCGATGGCCCGCGAGGCGCCGATGACGGCCTCCAGCCCCGAACCGCACAGCCGGTTCACGGTCGCCCCGGGCACGCTCGTCGGCAGGCCCGCGAGCAGCACCGCCATGCGCGCCACGTCGCGGTTGTCCTCGCCCGCCCCGTTCGCGTCGCCGAACACGACGTCGTCGATCGTCGCAGGATCCAGTTCAGGGGTACGGTCGACGAGCGCGCGCAGCGTGGTGGCCGCCAGGTCGTCGGGCCGCACGGTCGCCAGCGACCCGCCGTAGCGGCCGATCGGCGTGCGTACCGCGTCGAGCACGTAGACGTCCTTCATGCCGCTCGCAGCTCCCTCAGGGCGGCCAGCTCCGCCGTGGTCGGCGCCGGGGTCGTGCGCACGTCGCGCGCCACGGCCAGGTCCCAGCCGGTCGCCGCCCGTACGGTGTCGACGGCCACGCCGGGGTGCGTGTGGGTGAGCGTCAGCTCGCGGGTCGTCGGGTCGGGTTCGAGGATGCCGAGGTCGGTGATGACCGTGCGGGGGCCGGCGCCACCGAGGTTGAGGCGTTCCCGGTCACCCGGCCCGGCGCCGAACCCGACGCTGGTGACGAAGTCGACCCGCTCGACGAAGGCGCGCCGGGTCTGCCGGACGATGACGACCACCTCCCGGCACGACGCGGCGATCTCGGGTGCGCCGCCCGCGCCGGGCAGGCGGACCTTCGGGCGGCGGTAGTCGCCGCCGATGACGGTCGTGTTGATGTTCGCGTACCGGTCGATCTGGGCGGCGCCGAGGAAGCCCACGTCGACGCGGCCCGGCTGCAGCCAGTAGTTGAAGACCTCGGGCACGCTGACCACGGCGTCGGCCGTGTCGGCGAGGATGCCGTCGCCGATGGACAGTGGCAGCGAGTGCGGCTTGGCGCCCAGGGTGCCCGACTCGTAGACGAGCACCAGGCGCGGCGCGTGGGTGCGGCGGGCCAGGTTGGCCGCCGTGCTGGGCAGGCCGATGCCGACGAAACACACCGCGCCGTCGCGCAGGGCGCGCGCGGCGGCCACGCACATCATCTCGTCCGCGCTATAGGACATGGTCAGCCATCCACGCGGTGAACCGGTCGCGGTCGCGGCTGATCTCGTCCCAGGCGACGTAGAAGTCGTTGTCGCGGGTGGAGTAGCCGTGGGTGTACGACGGATGCGCGCCGTTGGCCGCGACCGCCACGCGGGTGAGCGCCCAGGTCGGCAGGACCACCGCGCCGGGCACCGGGGTCAGCTCGTCGACGACCTCCTCGACGGTGACGAGGCTGCGCTTCGCGGCCAGTACGGCCTCCTTCTGTACGCCGGTGATGCCCCACAGCTGCACGTTGCCCGCACGGTCGGCGCGCTGGGCGTGGATGACGCTGACGTCGGGGCGCAGGGCCGGCACGGCGGTGAGGACCTCGCCCGTGAACGGGCACTCGATCGGCTTGATGGTGGCGGTCTGCCCCGACAGGTCCGTGCCGACGTACCCGCGCAGCACCGCGAACGGCAGCCCGCTCGCGCCGGCGACGTACCGGTTGGCCATGCCGGCGTGGCTGTGCTCCTCCAGGTCGAGGGGGCTTGGCCAGTCGTTCTCGACCGCGTCGCGCAGCCGGTGCAGCGACCCGACGCCCGGGTTGCCGCCCCAGGAGAAGACCAGGCGGCGGGCACAGCCCATGCCGATCAGCTGGTCGTAGATGACGTCGGGCGTCATCCGGATGAGGGTGAGGTTCCGGCGCCGCTGGCGGATGATCTCGTGCCCGGCCGCGAACGGGATGAGGTGCGTGAAGCCCTCCAGCGCCACCGCGTCGCCGTCGTGGACCAGCTCGGCGACCGCGTCCGCGAGCGACACGATCTCCGCCATCTCTCTCCTTGTTCGGAAGACGAACGTACGTACTTCCAGCGAACAGTACGGACCGGTTGTCGCCCGGTCAACACATTGACGGCCGCCGCTGCCTCACGTAAGGTTCGCAAACTGAACTTGCGTTCGCATAACGTACGGGGATTTGACGGTGGTCATGGAACGCACACAGGTCGGCATCATCGGGGCGGGACCCGCCGGACTGCTCCTGTCGCACCTGCTCGCGCAGGCCGGCGTCGAGTCGGTCGTCGTCGAGCTGCGCAGCCGCGAACACTGCGAGCAGCGCCAGCGGGCCGGCCTGCTCGAACACGGCACCGTGGCGACCCTGCGCGCGGCCGGGCTGGCCACCCGGCTCGACGCCGAGGGCATCGAGCACGGCGGCATCTACCTGCAGTACGCGGGGGAGCGGCACCACCTCGACTTCCGCGACCTCGTCGACCGGACCGTCACGATCTACGCCCAGACGGAGATCGTGAAGGACCTCATCGCGGCCCGGCTGGCCGCCGGCCAACGGCTCGACTTCTCCATCACGGACACGTCCGTGTCCGACGTGGACTCGTCCCGGCCGGTGCTGCGCTACGTCGACGCTGCCGGCGCCCCCCAGGCCATCGAGTGCGACGTGATCGCCGGCTGCGACGGGTTCCACGGGATCAGCCGCGCGGCGGTGCCGGACGTCGTGGCGTACGAGCGGGGGTATCCCTACTCGTGGCTGGGCATCATCGCGGACGTCGCGCCGTCCACCGACGAGCTGATCTACGCCCACCACCCGGACGGGTTCGCGCTGCACAGCGTCCGCACGCCGCACGTCAGCCGCCTCTACCTTCAGGTGCCGGCCGGCGAGGCGATCGAGTCCTGGTCCGACGAGCGGATCTGGGAGAACCTCCAGAAGCGCTTCGCCCTGCCCGGCTGGACGCTGCGCGAAGGCCCGATCCGCGAGAAGGCCATCACCCCGATGCGCTCGTTCGTCAGCACCCCGATGCGCCACGGTCGCCTGTTCCTGGCCGGCGACGCCGCCCACATCGTCCCGCCCACCGGCGCGAAAGGGCTCAACCTCGCGGTGTCCGACGTGGCGCTGCTGGCCCCCGCGCTCGTCGCGTGGCTGCGCGACGGCGACCCCTCGCTGGCGGACGCCTACCCGCAGCGCGCGCTGCGCCGCGTCTGGCGGGCCACCCACTTCTCCTGGTGGATGACCCAGATGCTGCACGCGCAGCCCGGCGACGCCTTCAACACCGAGCTGCAACTGTCCCAACTGCGCTACGTCACGGCCTCGCGGTCCGCGGCCGTCACCCTGGCGGAGAACTACACCGGAGCCGCCCCCGCCTGACCGGTGCCGGCAGCGCACGGACCTCGCGGCGGCCGTCGCCCGTTACGGCGCCTTCGCCGGCACGCCGGTGACGGTGGTCTGGGCCGGCTGACCGCCGCCGCATGGCAGGCTGGGTCCCATGCGAGTGTCGATCTGGCCCGGCGCCGGGCAGCCCTACGCCGACTTTGTGGACGCGGCCCGGCACGCGGCCGAGACCGGATGGGACGGCGTGTGGGTCGCCGACCATTTCATGCCGAACGCGGGCGGCCCCCGCTCGCCGCGCGACCCGGTCCTCGAATGCGGTTCCGTGGTCGCCGCGCTCGCCGCAGCCGTACCCCGGATCCGGATCGGCTCGCTGGTCTACAGCATGACCTACCGCCACCCGGCGGTGCTCGCCAACATGGCGGCGACCGTCGACCAGATCTCCGGCGGCCGGTTCGTCCTCGGCGTCGGCGCCGGCTGGCAGGTCAACGAGCACGAGCAGTACGGCATCGAACTGCCGCCCGTGAAGGCGCGCCTCGACCGGTTCGTCGAGGGCCTGCGAGTACTGCGCGGCCTGCTGCGCCGCCCCACGACCACGATCAACGGCGAGTACTACCAGCTCACCGACGCGGTGTGCGAACCGAAACCGGTGCAGGACCCGCTGCCGATCCTCATCGGCGGCGGCGGCGAGAAGCGCATGCTGCGCGTCGTCGCCGAGTACGCCGAGGAGTGGAACACCTGGGGCCGGCCGGACCTCATCGCGCACAAGATGGCGGTCCTCGACGACCACTGCGAGACCCTCGGCCGCGACCCGGACACGATCCAGCGGACCGCCCAGGCGCTGACGTTCGTGGCCGGGCCGATCCCGGCCGACCTGACCATGCCGGTGATCGGAGGATCGCCGCAGCGGCTGAGGGACGACATCGAGCGGTACCGCGCCATCGGCCTCGACGAGCTGATCATCCCGGACGCCTTCCTCGGCGCCGGCGCCGACCGCCGCAAGGCGATGGACACCATCCTCAACCTCGTCCGCGGCTGATTGGAGACCCGGTTGTGGCCCGCTTCGAGCTGGTGGGCACCACGCTGGCGTCGGCGCTCTGAGGTTCGGGGGCGCAGAGCCAGAGGGCGGCCGGGCGGACCGTGACCGTCAGGTGGGTACCGGGTTCGATCGTCTCGCCGTCGAGTTCGCGGGGCTCCGGTTCGGTGCTGCGGATCTCCACCGTCTTCGCCCGGAACGTCTTCAGGTGCCGGCGGGCCGGCCGGCGGCGGCGCAGCACCGCGTACGCCAACGCCGCCCACTGCCCGAGCGTACGCGGGCAGACCAGGGCCACGTCGAGGATGCCGTCGTCGGGGCGGGCGTCGGTGAACAACTCGATGCCGCCCTGCAACTGGCCCACGTTCGCGATCAGGACACTGCGCGCGCGGTGCCGCTTCGGCGGGCCGCCGTCGAGCGAGACCGTCAGGGTCATCGGGCGGTCGCGCAGCCGCCGCAGCCCGCCGGCCACGTACGCGGGCCAGCCGAACCACCGCTTCCACGTCTCCGGGGTGGCCTCCATCATCGCGGCGTCGAAGCCCATGCCCGCCATCACCGTGAACGGCAGGCCGTCCAGTTCGCCCAGGTCGATGCACCGGCGCGCGCCGGAGGTCGCCAACGCGACCACCCCGGGCACGTCGGCGGGGAGGTCCAGGTTGGTGACGAGCAGGTTGCCCGTACCGGTGGGCAGGATCGCCAGCGGCACGTCCGTACCGGCGAGCGCCTGCGCGCAGGCGCGGACCGTACCGTCGCCGCCGCAGGCGATGACCACGTCGGCGCCCTGCTCGACGGCCGCGCGCGCCTGCCCGCACCCCGGATCCTCGACGGTCGTCTCGAACCACAGCGGCTCGGGGCAGCCGGCGTCCGCCAACGCCCCGGCGATCGCCTCCCGCTGCCCGTCCAGGTCGATGATTTTGGACGGGTTGAGGATTACGGCGCCGCGCATGGGACCACCTTCCGGTACCGGTACTGGAAGAAGCAGTACACCCCGAACGCGGCCAGCCCCGCCGCGACGGCGAACAGCAGAGCCTGACCGACGGTGCGGTCCGACAGGTAGCGCAGCACGCCGTCCAGGCCGGCCGACCTGCGCGCGTCCGACGACGCGGCCGCCCCGATCAGGAAGACACCCACGATCCCGTACGCGATGCCCTTCGCGAGGTACCCGAAAAGGCCGAGCCCCACCACGGCCCGGCGCACGACCGTACCCATGGTCGACAGGCGAAGCCGCCGGGCGAAGCCGCGGGTCACCCCGTAGATCGCCATCCCGATCCCGCAGCCGGCCACGAACAGGCCGAGAAACCAGACGAGCGCGACGCCGGCCGGGTGGCCCAGCAGGCCCGCCGTCGCGTCGCGCTGCGAGGCGACCGCCGACAGGGGGTGGCCGTCGACGACGCTGAACGCCGTCCACGCGAGCGCGAGGTAGATCGCCGCCCGGAACGCGGACACGACCCGTTCGCCCACCCGGCGGATACCGGTGTCCTCCAGGTGCCCGAGCACGCTCTCCAACGCCTGCCACACCGTCATCGCACACAGCCCGATCACGATGGCCCACACCAGCACGAAGCCGAACGGCTGCCCGGCCAGCACGCGGAAGGCGCCCGACTGATCGCCGTCCACCGCCGGCTCATGCAACGCGATCTTCAACGCGACCCACGCGACGGTGAGGTGCAGCACGCCATAGCCGACCAGCCCGGCCCGGATCAGGTGCTCCAGGACCGCGCTGCGGCCCACCCGTCGCACGACGCGGACCGCCTCGGCCACGACGGCGTGATGGCTCACCTCGTACGCGGTTCGGCGCGCGATACCCAGTACGGACACGCCGACACGGTGCCCGGCAACGGGGGCCCCGCAAACGTAGTGTCGCCCGGCGGGTCGTCGGGTACATCCCCCCGCATGACCCAGCCGCCCTCCACGGACGCCGCCCGCCTGCGCCACATCGTGGCCGTATCTGTCGCCGGCCTGCTGTTCGGCCTGCTCGCGTTGCTGGTCCGGGTCGGCTGGACCCCGTTGAACAATGTGGACACGGGCGTGGCCCACTGGTTCAACGACCTCGTGGCCCCGAACCCGGACGTGGTACGCGCGCTCAACGCCGTGACCCGGCTCGGCAGTTGGGGGCTGATGCTGTGGCTCGTCGCGTTGGCGGCCATCGTGCTCGCGTCGCGGCGGCAGGTTCGCCTGGCCGCGTTCCTCGTGGTGAGCGCGACCGGCGCCGCCATCCTGGACCCAGGTCTGAAGGCGCTCATCGGCCGGCTGCGTCCCGAGGTGCCGAGCCCGGTCGCCTTCGGCGAGGGCAGCAGCTTCCCCAGTGGACACACGCTGAACTCGTTCGTCTGCTACGGCGCGCTCGTGCTGGTGTTCCTGCCCGCCCTGTCGCCGCGCGGGCGGCGCGTCCTTCTCGGCCTCGTCGCCACCCTGCTCGGCCTCATCGGGCTGACCCGGGTGATGCTCGGCGTGCACTACGTGTCCGACGTCGTCGGCGCCTGGTGCGTGGGCGTGGCCTGGCTCGGCCTGACGGTGTTCGCCTTCGAGCTGTCCCGCAGCCGCCACGGTCGACCGGTCTCCGAGCCGCTGGCCGAGGGCCTTGAGCCGGAGGCGGCCGCCGATGTCAGCCCGACGGGTGACGCGCCGCCCGGCCGGGGCGACGGCATCCTGCGCCTGGCCGCGCTGGTGCTCGTCGGGCTGGTCCTCACCTTCGGTCTCGTCGTCGGGTGGGGAGAACTGATCAAGCTCGGCGGGGACAACCTGCTCGGTGACCGCGCCATCCCGCAGTGGTTCGCCGACCACCGCACCCCGGGCTGGGATGACGTCAGCTTCTTCTGGAGCCAGGCCGGCAACACGCACGCCATCATGGCCGTGGGCCTCATCTCGGGTGCCCTGGCGCTGGGCCTCATCCGGCGCTGGCGGCCCGTACTGTTCCTCGTGACGGTCATGTTCGGCGAGCTGGCGCTGTTTCTCGGCGCGTCGGCGATCCTGGGCCGGGACCGCCCGGCGGTCACCCAGTTGGACGGCAAGCTGCCCACGTCGGCGTACCCGTCCGGGCACATCGCCGCGACGCTGTGCCTCTACGCCGCGCTGGCACTACTGATCATCCCCCGGTTCCGGGCGTGGTGGCGCTGGCTGGCGCTCGTACCCGCGGTGCTCATGCCCGTACTCGTGATGTTGTCCCGGTTCTATCGCGGCATGCACCATCCCACGGACGCCGTCGGGAGCCTGCTACTGGCCGCGGCCTGGGTGACCGTGTGCTACCTGGTGATCCGGCCCAACCACGACGTCGAGCGCGGGACCGGGGTCGGGGGGCACCTCACGGAACGGGGCGAGCCGGGTGGCGCCGACGATGAACACGATGATCAGCAGCCGCCAGCCCAGGCCCAGAACGCCGCCGTCCAGGCCCAGCCACGCGTCGAATCCCATGACATAGAGCGTTCCAGCGACAGCGTCCTGGCGACACCAGGCCATCTCGACAATCCACAGTAGGGCTAGCCCTACCTTCGTTGGGTGGAAACCCTGGCCCACTTTGGGGGTTTCCTCGGATGTGGGCCGGCGGCCGCTCCACAAGCATCAATGACATGACGAAGCGGTGGCGACAGCTCGCCTTGTGGCTGCACATCTTGAGTTCGGCCGGCTGGATGGCGCAGGCCATGACGTTGTGCGTGCTGTTCAGCGTGGGGTTGGCGACCGACGCGGAACTCGTCCGCGACGCGTCGACGTCGATGGCCCTGGCCGTCGACGGGCGCCTGGTCGGTCCGCTGGCCAACGCGTCCGCCCTCACGGGCATCGTGCTGGCGGTGGCGACCCCCTGGGGCCTGGTGCGGCACTGGTGGGTCCTCGCCAAGTTCGCCATCACGCTCGTCCAGCTCTACCTCGGCATCTTCCTGCTGTCGGGTGCGCTCGAGGACGCCGTGCAGACCGGGCCGTCCACGGCCAACCTCGTCGGGGCGGTCCTGATGGCGAGCGCGATCGCGTTCCAGGGGTGGTTGTCGGTGGCCAAGCCGTGGGGCCGCGTCCGTACCGACCGGCGTACCGTCGGCGTCACCGCCCCCGCGTGGGTCTTCGTCGCCACGGTGCTGGTCGGGCTGGCTGACCTGGCGGTCGCCCTGGTGATCGGCGGCCCGATGCCGCTGCTCTCGATGATCCTGCTGGTGACAGTCCTGGTCACCCGCCGCCGCTGGGGAACCGTCCGGCGGGTGGCGGCGACGGCGTCATGACGCGATGAGGGTGGCGATGCCGTCGAGGATGCGGTCGAGTCCGAAGGCGAACTCCGCGTCGATGTCGTCGGCGCCCGTATCGGCGAAGATGCCGGACGCGATGAGCGCGTGGACCTCGGGGAACTTCTCCGGGTCGGCGACCGCGGCCAGGTTCTCACCGTAGTTGAGCAGCACCTTCTGCCACTTGTCGTCGCGACTGACGGCCGCCTGGATATCGATCATCAGCTGTGACTCGCGCCAGACGTAGCCGCTGACCAGCATCATCGCGGCCAGTTTCTGGTGCGGCGGCAGGCCGGTGTCGCGCAGGCACCACAGGCCGCGCTCCAACCAGCCGATCTGGTTCGGGGTGATCGGCGGGCCGGACATCTGCAGGTGGACGACCCAGCGTCGGGTGCGCAGCGCGTCGCGTTCCGCGTGTGCCCAGCGGCTCAGCGAAGCGCGCCAGTCGCCGGACAGGGCCGAGACGGGCGGCGGCGGCCCGGCGGCCGCGTCGAGCATGAGGGCCAGCAGTTCGTCCTTGGCGGCCACGTACCGGTACAGCGACATGGTCGACACGCCCAGCGCGGACGCGACCTTCGCCATGGAGACGCCCGCGACGCCATCGGCGTCGGCGATGTCCATGGCGGCGGTGACGATCCGGTCGAGCGTGAGGGCGGGCTTGGGACCTTTCGAGGGCCGGGTACGCACGCCCCATGCCGCCGCGAGGCTGGCTGGCAGCCCGTCGGGTTCGGCCATGTCGGGGTCCCTTCACCAATCCGCGTTGACACCACATCCTAGAACTGCGTATGTTCTACGCAGATTAGCGTATGGCATACGCAGATGGGAGACCGGCGTGGAGCACGCCATCGAGGCCACGGGCCTCACCAAGTCGTACGGGGCGGTGAAAGTCCTCGACGGCGTCGACATCGCGGCGGCGCGCGGGCAGGTCTTCTGCCTGCTCGGCCCGAACGGGGCCGGCAAGACGACCACCGTGCGCATCCTGGCGACGCTTACCGAGCCCGACGCCGGCCAGGCCCGCGTCGCCGGCTACGACGTCGTGCGCCAGCGTGGCGACGTCCGCCGCCGGATCAGCCTCACCGGCCAGTCGGCGGCCGTCGACGACCTGCAGACCGGCGAGGAGAACCTCCGCATGGTCGGCGTCCTCACCGGCCTGAGCCGCCGGGACGCCAAACGCCGCGCGAGCGAGCTCCTCGAGGAGTTCGACCTGGTTGACGCCGCGAAGCGACGCGTCAGCACGTACTCCGGAGGGATGCGACGGCGCCTCGACCTGGCGGCGGGCCTCGTGGGGCGACCGGAGGTGATCTTTTTGGACGAGCCGACCACGGGACTCGACCCACGCAGCCGGCAATCGGCGTGGCGGATCATCGCGGGGCTCGTCGCCGACGGGGTGACGGTGCTGCTCACCACGCAGTACCTGGAGGAGGCCGACCAGCTCGCCCACCGCATCGCGGTCATCGACGGGGGAACCGTGGTCGCCGAGGGCACCCCGGCCGAACTCAAAACCAGGGTGGCCGGGCAGCGCCTCGACCTCACCCTGGTCGACCAGGACAGCTACACCACCCTCGTACGGGAACTCGACGGCGGCCTCCTCGCCACCGACCCGGCGAAGCGCACCGTGTCGGTGGCCACGGACGGCAGCGCCGGACACGTGCGCGGCCTGCTCGACCAGCTCGACCCCACCCGGCGCGCCATCGCCACCTTCGCCGTGCGCACCGCGACCCTCGACGACGTCTTCCTCGCCCTCACCGGCCACCGCACCGCCGAGAAGGAGATGACCCATGTCTAGCGCCGCCGCGATGGCGGGCCGCAGCCTGCGGCTGAGCCGCCGCAACGTCGACTCGCTGCTGACCTCGCTGATGCTGCCCGTCATGCTGATGCTGCTGTTCGTCTACCTGTTCGGCGGCGCGATCAATACGGGCACACGGTACGTGACCTATGTGGTGCCCGGCGTGCTGCTGCTGTGCGCGGGGTACGGCGCCTCGATGACGGCCGTGAGCGTCAGCCACGACATGACCACGGGGGTCATCGACCGGTTCCGGTCGCTCAACGTCGGCGGCACCGCCCTGCTCGCCGGCCATGTGATCGCCAGCGTCACCCGCAACCTCATCTCCACGGCCCTGGTCCTCGGGGTGGCGTTCGCTATCGGCTTCCGGCCCACCGCCACCGCGCTCGACTGGCTGGCCGCCGGCGGCGTGCTCGTCGCGTACGTCCTGGCCGTCTCGTGGCTGTCGGCCGTCGCCGGGCTGCTGGCCCGCTCGCCGGAGGCCGCCGGCGGGTTCACCTTCTTCGTCCTGTTCCTGCCGTACCCGAGCAGCGCGTTCGTGCCCATCCACACGATGCCGTCGTGGATCCGGGGCTTCGCCGAGAACCAGCCCGTCACCGCCGTCATCGAGTCGCTGCGCGGGCTGCTGCTCGGCCTGCCGCTGGGCGGTCAGCCCGTCCGGGCCCTCGCCTGGTGCCTGGGCCTGCTCGCGGTGTCGCTCGTGCTGTCCGGGATGCTGTTCGCCCGGCGTACCCGCTAGGCCAGCGGCCCTGCCGGACCAGCGGCAAGAAGCTAGGTCACCGGCACGCCAGTTCCTCCAGCGCCGCGGCGAGTGCCCGGACCCCGGCGGCGCAGTCCTCGTCGGTGGCGTGTTCGGCGGGGGCGTGCGACACCCCGCTCGGGTTGCGTACGAACAGCATCGCGGTCGGCATGACCGCGGACAGCACCCCGGCGTCGTGGGCCGCGCCGGTCGGCAGCACCGGAATGCCGCCGAGCGCGCTACACAGCCGGTCGCGCAGGGCCGCGTCGAACTCGACGACGGGCGTGGCCGACTCGGCCGTCACGGTGACGGTTGTGCCGTCGCGGGCGGCCCGCTCGGTCGCCTTGGCCGTCACGGACGTGACCAGTCCATCCAGTGTGGACTGTGTGGCGGCGCGGGCGTCGAGCCACGCGGTGACCCGGCCCGGCACCGCGTTGGTGGTGTTGGGGTTGACGGCAACGCGGCCCATGGTGGCATGCGCGCCGGACAGCCGCGCCTCCTTGTTCGCGGCGAGCACCGTGAACGCGAACGTGAGCATGGGGTCGTGCCGGTCCGCCATCCGCGTGGTGCCGGCGTGGTTGGCTTCGCCGGCGAACTCGAAACGCCACCGCCCGTGCGGCCAGACCGCGCTCGCGAGGCCGACGGGCGCGTCGAGGTCAACGAGCGCCCGCCCCTGTTCGATGTGCAGCTCCACGAAGCAGCCGAAGGTTCGTAGCAGCTCCGGGTCGGGACCGACGGTTGACGGATCGCCGCCGGTCGCCATGATGGCCTGCGCCAGCGTCACCCCGTCCCGGTCGGTGAGCGCCAGCGCGGTGTCGGCCGCCGTGACCCCGGTGAGCAGCCGCGACCCGAGACACGCGTGCCCGAACCGGGAGCCCTCCTTCTCGGCGAACGCCCCCACGACGATGGGCCGGCGCGGGACGGCCCCGCGCTCGCGCAGCAGGTCGACCGCGAGCAGCGCGGACACGATCCCGAGCGGCCCGTCATAGCCGCCGCCATCCGGTACGGAGTCGAAGTGGCTCCCGGTCAGCACGGCGCCGCCGCCGGTCCGCGGCTCGCCCCACCAGGCGAACAGGTTCCCGTTGCCGTCCTCGCGGACGGTCAGCTCCCGATCGGCGGCCTCCTCGGCGAACCATTCCCGGCAGGCCAGCTCGTGAGCGTCCCACCCGTGCCGCCGGTAACCCCCGGTCGCCTCGTCCCGCCCGACCTTCTCCAGCGACCGCCACAGCGCCCGAAACCGCTCCACCACCTCAACCGACATGCCCACCACTATTACAGTGGGTAGCTCCCTCTCGCCGGACACCCATACCCACCCACCCTCCTTTGCTCTGCTTACCAATACGCACCGGGTGCGGAGAGTAGTTAATGCGGCCGATGACGTAGAGCGATGATATAGATGCACTACGTGATACTTGCTGGATAACAGCGATGCTTACTAGAAGTAAGCAGAGCAAGGCGTTGGGGGAGGGTGTGGGTCGTCGGTTGAAGGTGGAGGGGCGTGTGCGCGCAGCGCGCACGCAGAGTGACTTTTGATTCCTCGCCTCGAAGTTACGGATCGTTACCGTGATGGCCGAGGTGAAATCCGTGGGCCGGAACTTCGGCCACGTTGCCCAGCCGTCTACGACGTTGGAGTTGGCGATCAGTACCCGGGGCGCCTGCTCGGGCGTACGGCACGCGCCGACCGGGCGGCCCGCGTGGCGCGCAGCGTGCAGCGTGCAGCTGTGTGGGGGTGGCGTGGGACGGTTCGGGCCCGGCCGTGGAGACCGGGCCCGAACCGTGAGCGGTCAGCTCACGCGGGGGTGAGCGAGCTGTCCGAAGAGAACACCAGCGCCAGGGAGGCGTTGCCGTTCTTCAGGGCGCCCTTGGACAGCGGGCCGCCGGCGTCGGCCTGGAAGAAGTTGCCGAAGGTGATGCCGTAGGTGTCCTGCAGGCCGGGCTGGCAGAACGTCCGCTGCGGGCACTCCGGCGGTCCGGCCAGGATCGACGCCGTGCCGCTGCACTTGGCCGCGAAGTCCGACAGCGTCTTCAGGCCGTACTTGTCGGCGAGCGGCTTGGTGGTCGCGAACGCGTTCTGGTCCGCGGCCGCCGACGGGGTGCCGACCGTCAGGCCGTACTTGTCGGCGAGCGGCTTGAGGGCCTCGACGGTGGCGTTGATGTCACCGCTCGCGACCGGCTTGGCGTCCTTGCCGTTCGCCTTCTGGTTGAGGAACTCGGTGAGCGTCGCGGCGTACTCGGGGAAGACCGTGATCTCGCCGCGCTCGATCGCCGGCTCGTACACCTCGCGGTTGGTGCTCTGCTTCACCGTCGCCGTGAAGCCCGCGGCGTTGAGGGCCAGCTTGTAGAGCTCGGCGAGGGTCTGGCTCTCCGCGAAGTTGGCCGCGCCGACCACGACGTTGCCGCTGCCGCCCGACAGGCCGGCGGTCACGGAATTGGCGTCGGCGAACTCCTTCGCCGCCGTGGCCGGGCTCTTGCGGTCGAGGTCGACCGCCTTGTTGAGCGCGACCAGCTTCGCCGTGTCCAGCGCGGCGCCGACCTTGTCGACCGCGGCCAACAGGGCCGGGGTGGCCTTGGACTTGTTGGCGACCGCCACGATGTTGTCGGCGTTCTGCAGCTTCTTGTCGTCGGTGAGGACGACCAGGACGTCGCTCTTCTCCGGGGCGCAGCCGGCGCCGGAGGCCGCCGACGCCGTCGGCGGCGCCGAGGTGCCGGAGGAGCCGGCGTCGCCGCACGCGGTGAGCGTGCCCGCCACGACCAGCAACCCGGCCGCCGTCAATAGGGATAGCCGCGATGACATATAGCGGTGACCCGCCTTTCGTGTCCCGGCGCGGAGCCGAGGGCCCGGCCGCGTGTCCGACGGAGCGAGAGAACTCCCGCCCGCGCGATCCAGCCAATCTCGCTACCCGGCCCGTGCCAAGTCCAAGCCGCCCGATCGGGATAACCGTCTGATTAAGGTTTGGCGACGGCCGCGCTCGCGTCCACCCGATCGGCCGCTGAGCTGGGCGGACGTCGTACCCCCCGGCGCAGGGCGCGCGGTGTGAGGGCTCGTTGGGTCAGCGCGAGGAGCCCCTCAAGGGTGAGGCACAGCACGATGACGATCAGTCCGCCGGCGACCACCTGGCCGCCGCCGGAGGCCAGTCCCAGCCCGAAGCCCCGACTGATGATCATGCCGAGCCCGCCGCCGTTGACGAAGGCCGCGAGCGTCGCCGTGGCGACGATCTGCACGGCCGCGGTACGGAACCCGCTCAGGATGTACGGCACGGCCAGCGGGAGTTCGACGCGGCGCACCACCTGGGCGCCCGACAGGCCCATGCCGCGCGCCGCGTCGCGCACGTCCGGGTCGACCTCGCGCATGCCCAGGTACGCGTTGGACAGCAGCGGCGGGATACCGAACACGGTCAACGCGAGAATGATCGGCGGGTACCCGGCGCCGAAGCCGGCCACGACGAACAGGGTGAGCAGCGCCATCGTCGGGATCGCCAAGGTGAGGTTGGCCAGCGCCACGATGAAGCCGCCGCCCTTGCCGGTGTGTCCCAGCAGCACGCCGACTGGTACGGCGATCGCGAAGGCGAGTGCCAGCGCGCACACCGAGATGAACAGGTGTTCTCCCGCCCGGGAAAGGATCCCGTCCGGGTTGGTCCAGTTCAGCGGGTCGTTCAGCCAGACCAGGGCGTCGTTGAGAATCTGGCCGATGTTCACGAGGCGGCCCTCCGTCGGCGTGACCACGGCATGAGCGCCTTGCCCAGCAGGACCAGCAGCAGGTCGAAGGTGAGCGCCAGCACCACGCAGGCGAGCGTCGCGAACATGATCTGCGGACGGTACAGGTTGCGGTTGAAGCCCGTCAGGATCTCCATGCCGAAGCCGCCGTAGCTGACGATCGAGGTGACGGTGACGAGCGCCACGGTGGAGACGGTGGCGATGCGCAGGCCCGTCATGATGCCCGGCAGGGCCAGCGGCAGGTCGATGCGCCACAGCAGTTGGGCCGGGCTGTACCCCATGCCGCGCGCCGCGTCGCGCACGTCGGCGGGCACCTGCCGCAGGCCCGTCAGCGCGTTGCGGACGATCGCGAGCAGGGCGTACATGACGAGGCCCACCAGCGCCGTCTGCACCGTCAGGCCGAGCAGCGGGCCGAGGAGTGCGAACAGCGCCAGGGACGGGATGGTGTAGAGCACGCCCGACAGTGACAGGATCGGACCGGCGAGCCACCGCACCCGGCTCGCCAGGATCGCCAGGGGGATGGCGATGGCCGCGGCTATCGCGATCGCCAGCACGGTCAGTTCCACGTGCTGCACCAGCGCTGATTTGATCGAGTCGGAGTTCTGTCTGATGTACTCCCACGAGAACCACGGGTTGCGCGGGTCGCCCGCGGGAACCGCCCGGACCACGAGGAAGGCCATGGGGTGAACGCTACCGTTGCGGCGTCGATCCGGCTGGAGTCGGTTCGCAAGCAGTACGACGACGGCACCGTGGCCGTGCGCGATCTCACGCTCGACGTGCCGGCTGGCGAGTTGGTCGTGCTGATCGGGCCGTCGGGGTGCGGCAAGTCCACCATCCTGCGGATGATTAACCGGCTGATCGAGCCGACGGCCGGTCGCATCGTGGTGGACGGTGAGGACGTCACCCGCGCCGATCCGGTCGCGCTGCGGCGCCGGGTGGGGTACGTCATCCAGCACGTCGGGCTGTTTCCGCACCAGACGATCCGCGCGAACGTCGCCACCGTCCCCAAGCTCCTCGGGTGGCCCCGTGACCGGATCGCCGCCCGCGTTGACGAGCTGCTCGACCTCGTCGGCCTGGACCCGGCCCGCTACGGCCGGCGGTACCCGCACGAACTGTCGGGCGGGCAGCGTCAGCGCGTCGGCGTGGCCCGGGCCCTGGCCGCCGACCCCGTGGTGCTGCTCATGGACGAGCCGTTCTCGGCCGTCGACCCGATCGTGCGCGGTCGCCTGCAGGAGGAGTTCCTGCGGCTACAGGCCAGCGTGCGCAAGACGATCGTGTTCGTCACCCACGACGTGGACGAGGCCGTCCGCCTCGGCGACCGTGTCGCCGTGCTGTCCGAGGCGGGAAAACTGGAGCAGTACGACGTGCCGGCGCGCGTGCTCGCCGCACCCGCCAACGACTTCGTGGCCGACTTCGTGGGCGCCGACCGGGGCATCAAGCGCCTCGCGGTCACCCCGATCCCGGCCGAGGGCCTCCGCCCCCTCCCGGCCGACGGCGACCAAGGGCCGACCGTCGACGCGGGCGGCACGCTCCGCGACGCCCTCGCCGCCCTGCTGGAGGGCGGTACGGGCTGGGTCGCGGTCGTGGCGGACGGGCAACGTCGGGGCATTCTCACCCCCGAGGACATCCACACCGTGCTGCGCGACGCGGCGACCGTGAAGGACTGAGGGAACATGCTGGTCACGGGGCTTACCACGTACCCGATCAAGGGTTGTTACCGGGTGGCGCGGCAACAGGCCCGCGTACATCCGTGGGGTCTTGACGGGGATCGGCGGTGGCTGATCGTCGACGCGGCGATGGGCGACGCGGTGACGCAGCGCGAGGTGGCGGCGCTCACCTCGTTGCGGCCCAGCCTCGCCGCCGACGGCGGGCTCACGATCGCGGCGCCGGGGCGACCGGACCTGGTGGTGGCCGAGCCGGCGGACGGGCCGGCGCAGACGGTCACCGTGTGGGGGTTCACCGGCGCGGCCGCGCGGGCCGGCGGGGCGGCCGACGACTGGCTGTCCGACGCCCTCGACCGCAAGGTGCGGCTGGTCTGGTTGGACGACCCGACCCGTCGAGTGATCAAGCCGCCGTACGCGCGACCGGGCGACGTGGTCAGTTTCGCCGACGGGTACCCGCTGCTGCTCGCGAACGCGGCGTCGCTGGACGCGCTCAACGACTGGCTGGCCGAGGCGCAGTCGCCGCAGTGGCCGCTGCCCATGGAGCGGTTCCGGCCCAACGTGGTCGTGTCGGGGGCACCGGCGTGGGCGGAGGACGACTGGGTGGGCCGCGTGCTGCGCATCGGCGGGGTGAGCTTCCGGGTGCCCGAGGCGTGCGGGCGGTGCGTGGTCACGACGACCGACCAGGAGACCGGGGAGCGCGGACCCGAGCCGCTGCGCACCCTGGCGCGCTACCGCTCGATCGGGCAGAAGCTGCTGTTCGGGGTGAACCTGATCCCGGAAAGTCCCGGGGAGATCGCCATGGGGGACCCGGTCACCGTGGGGTGACCGGGCCCGCCGGGGTGGGGCCGGTGAGAGTCGAACTCACACTGGCACGGACCTAAACCGTGTGCCTCTGCCGTTGGGCTACGGCCCCGGGGCTACCCCAGAAGCTTAGGCTGTCAGTCCAGGTTCAGGTCACGGCGGAGCTTCGCCACGTGACCCGTCGCCTTGACGTTGTAGAACGCCCGCTCGATCGTGCCGTCGGCGTCGATGACGAACGTCGAGCGGATCACACCCTGCACGGTACGGCCGTAGTTCTGCTTCTCGCCGAACGCCCCGTACGCGGTGAGCACGCTCTTGTCCGCGTCCGAGACGAGGGGGAACGTCAGCGCGTCATGCTCGCGGAACTTCGCGAGCTTCGCCGGGC
This sequence comes from Actinomycetes bacterium, assembly GCA_023437285.1. Taxonomy (GTDB): domain Bacteria; phylum Actinomycetota; class Actinomycetes; order Mycobacteriales; family Micromonosporaceae; genus Luedemannella. The sequence goes on from JAEZGP010000003.1 coordinate 17,963, forward strand.
TGTCCGGGGAGATGCCGACCACCTCGTAGCCGGCCTGCTGCAGGGACGCCAGCGAGTCGCGGAAGTCGCACGCCTGCTTGGTGCAGCCGGGCGTCATGGCGGCGGGGTACGCGTACAGGATGACCTTCTTGCCGCGCAGGTCCTTGAGGGCCAGCCGGCCGCCGTCGTCGGTGGGCAGGTCGAAATCGGGCGCCGGGTCACCGGCCGCCAGCCGTACGGGTTCCGTCATGCCCGCGACCCTACTGCGCCGCGTTGACCGCCGCCGTGAGGGCCGGCACGGTCGCCTCGATCTCCTTGCCGTCGACGTACACGGTGGGGGTGCCCCGCACGCCGCGTTCGGAGGCCGCGTTGGTGACCTTCGGCACCCAGGTGAGGTACGTCCCGTCGGTGACGCACCGCGCGAAGTCGTCGCCGAGGCCGACGCCGCGACCGATCGCGATGAGTTCGCTGTCGCTGAGCCCGGGGCCGCCCTCGGTGGGCTGCTGGGCGAATAGCGCCTTGCTGAACTCGTTGAGCTTGCCGCCGTCCGAGGCGCAGGCGGCGGCCGCGGACGCGCGGGTCGAGAAGTTCGTCGTCGACGCGTCGTCGAGGAACGCGACCGGGTGCATGATCACTTCGGCCTTGCCGCTGCTCATCATCTCGTTGAGCGTGCCCGCCGCCGACTCCTCGAACGTCTTGCAGTGCGGGCACATGTAGTCGACGTACACGTCGACGGTCGCCTTGCCGCCCTGGCCGCCCTGGACGAGGCCGACCCCGTCGGCGCTGGCGCCGGTCGGCGTCTGCGCCTTGGTGGACTTCTGCGCCGACGCGATGCCCCAGCCGATGAACCCGGCGATGATGATCAACCCGGCGGCGATGAGGCTGATCATCCGCAGGCGGCGCTTGCGCTCCTCACGCGCTAGTTGCGCGCGTACCACCTGGTTGGCTTGCTTGCTCTTCGCCCTGCTGCTCACGGTCGGCCTCCACGTCGCCCAGTACATATGCGTCAACGGACAGGGGGGTGCGGGGGTACGCGACGAGGAAGACGGCGAGGGCGAGCAGGGCCACGTCGCGGGCGATCTCCCAGCCGTACTGCGGGCTCTGGCCCTCGGCGAGTTGGCCGCCGGTGCCGAAGCAGCCGCAGTCGATCGACAGTCCGCGGGCCCACACCGAGGCGATGCCCGCGATGAAGACGGTCAGCAGCGCCGCGCTCAGCGCGCCGGCGAGCCGGGTGGCGAGGCCGATAAGGAGGAGCAGACCGATCGCGATCTCAATGAAGGGCAGCGCGGCGCCCACGGCCGTGGCCACGCTGAAGGGCATCAACTGGTACGCGTCCACCGCGCGGCCGGAGGCGGCCAGGTCGCCGACCTTCGTGCCGCCCGCGATCAGGAACACGCCAGCCAGGACCACCCGGGCGAGGACCCCGACCCAGGGACGCGTTCTCGCCCACCCCCCGACATGCGTCGTCACCGATGTCACGTCCATTTGTCGTCGCCAACGGGTCCGGGGTTCCCTGCCAATTTACCCTGGCCGGCCCGTGGATCCGTGCCGCGACCCGATGGGCCATGATGGTTCGTCACCCGGTGGGAGGAGTAAACGGTCGTGCCCGAGACTCTGCGCCGCGTCCCGCGTCGGCGGCGCGTGGCGACCCTGCTGGCCGGCGCCCTGCTCGGCCTCGTCGTGGTGCTGCTCGGGCCGGCCGCGCCGGCGAGCGCGCACGCCACGCTGCTGAGCACCACGCCGGCCGCGAATTCCGTCGTGAGCCAGCCGCCCGCCGCGGTGCTGCTGACGTTCACCGAGCCGGTCAGCCCGATCACCGGCAAGGTGCGGGTGACCGGCCCCGACGGCCGCGCGGACGCCGGGGAGCCGCGCGTCGAGGGTACGAATCTCTACATCAACCTGGGGCCGAACACCCCCAACGGCACCTACCTGGTGACGTACCGGGTCCTGTCCGCCGACGGGCACCCGGTCGCCGGGGCGTTCACCTTCTCGATCGGCGCGCCGTCGCCGGGCGGCCCACCCGCCGAGGCGGCGGAGGCCGCCACCAACCCGGTCGTGACCACCCTGTTCCCGATCGTCCGGTATCTCGGGTTCGCGGGCCTGTTGCTGCTGGTCGGCGCCGTCCTCGTGCTGACCACCCTGTGGCCGCAGCGGCTCTCATCCGGCCCGCTCGTCCGGTTCGCCTACGCCGGTGCCGTGCTCGTCGCGGTCGCCACGGTGCTGGAACTCGTGCTCGAAGTGCCGTACGTGCTGGGCGGCGGGCTGTTCAGCGGCGGCGTGGAGGGATGGAAGGAGGTACTGGGCAGCCGGTTCGGCACCGCGCACCTGGTGCGGTTGGGCGTACTCGGGGTGTCTTTGCTGCTGTTGCGGCCGGTGGTGCGTGGCCGCAGCTGGAGTTCGGACCGCATCCTGCTCTGTGTCCTGGGGGTCATCGGCCTGGCCACGTGGTCGGTGTCCGGGCACCCCGGCGCGTCCCCTGCGCCGATGGTGTCGGTGCTCGCCGACATGGTGCACCTGGGCTCGATGAGCATCTGGGTCGGCGGCCTGGTGATGCTGTTCCTGTTCGTGCTGCCCCGCGCCAACGCGGTCGAACTGAGCGCGATCGTGCCGGTCTGGTCGCGGTGGGCCACCTACGCGGTGGGTGCGCTGATCCTCACCGGCATTGCGCAGGCGCTGATCGAGGTCGGCTCGGTCAACGCGCTCATCGACACCCGGTACGGCTGGTTGATCATGGCGAAGGCCGGGCTCGTCATCGTGATCATCGCGGTGGCCTCCGGCTCGCGGCGGCTGGTGGCGCCCATCGCGACCGAGCAGCCCGGGGCGGCGCACAAGCTCCGGATGATCGTGCTGGCCGAGGTCGCGATCATCGCGCTCGTGCTCAGCGCCACCACCGTGCTCGTGCAGACCACGCCGGCCCGCACCGCGATCGCCGAGACCGAGGGCCCGCAGCTGGTGTCGATGACCATGAACAGCAAGCTGTTCACCCTCCAGGCCGACATCCAGCCGGCCGCCGTCGGCATCAACGAAGTGCACCTGTACGCGTTCGCGCCGGGCGGCGGGACCATCAAGATCGAGGAGTGGAAGGCGACGGCGAGCCTGGCCAGCCAGGGGATCGACGGCATCGAGATCACGCTGCTGGCGATCACCGAATCCCACTCGTACGGGCAGGTCACGTTGCCCATGGCGGGCGAGTGGGAGTTCACCTTCACGCTGCGGACCACCGACATCGATCAGGCCACGGTGAAGGCGACGGTGGATATCGGGTCCTGACCTGGGCGCGGTGAGTCGCGGCCGGTGGCAGGTTCGCATATGGTGCGAAAACACCTTATTCACCGGTATGTGGGGGCACCATGGCGCCGTTACGCGCGCTCGCGACCCTGGCCAGAGCCAGCCGGCTGCGACTGAACGCCGGACGGCTACGCACCGCGGCGGGCATCGCCGTGCTGCTCGTCGCCGTCCCGCTGACCATCGGCGGCCTCGTCGGCTGGAACGTCATGCAGCACCGGGGCGCCGACGGCGGGTTCGGCGCCGCCCTCGCGCCGCTGCGCACCGACGGGTACGCCATCGTTGTGCCCGACCCGGCCACCCTGTTCGCCGCCCAGGGCCGGCTCGCCACCATGGGCACCTCGCGCGTCCGCGTCACCGCCACCTCGCCCGACGGGCCGCTGCTCGTCGGGCTGCCACCCAACCTCGACTACCTCGCCGGCGTCCGGCGCGGCGTCCTCACCGAGGTACGCGTGGCCCGCGGGCCACTGCCCGTCCGCGTCGACACCGTCGCCGGTACCCGTACGCCCGCCGACCCCCGTACCCAGACGTTCTGGCGCGCCGACGCCATCGACCTCACCCTCGGCGGCGCGGCGACCTCCGCCCCGACGCTGCTGTTCATGCGCGCCGACGGCGCGGCCGGCGTGCACGTCGACGTGCGGGTCACCGTCTTCCCCCGCTGGCTCAACCCGCTCACCTGGGGTCTGCTCGTCGTCGGGCCGCTGCTGCTCGTCCTCGGCGTACTCCTCCTCGCCCGGCGGCGCCGCCCCGCCACCGTCGTTGTCGTACCCGCCACCGACGTCACCGAACTCGTCACCATCCTGCGCCAGGCCACCGGGCAGTTGCCCACCGCCCCGGCGGCCCGCCACCGCCACGACTCCGCACGCCCACCGCGCGTGCCCGAGGCGCCGGACCGAGCGGCCATCCCCGCGCCGGCGGCCGGCCCGGCGTTAGAAATCTCGGCGGCCTCGGCGGATCCTGCGCGCGCCGCCCTGCCGGCGGGTGCCTATGCCCTCGGATTGCCGGCATCGGCCGGGTGGGGCAGCGCGGCGGATCCCGCGGACGCCTCGGGTCCGGTAAGTCCGGTACCCGCTTCGGACCTGGCGGTTGCCCTGGACGCCTCGGGTCCGGTAAGTCCGGTACCCGCTTCGGACCTGGCGGTTGCCGTGGACGCCTCGGGGCCGGCGGACGCGGTGGAACCGGCCGGCCCGGCGCGCAGGCCACGGCCGGGCGAATGGACCCTGTCCGGGCCGGCCGATCCCGTCCGGTGGCCCAGCTTCGCCGGCCTCGACGCGCGGGCGGCCGAGGACGGGGAAGGCTCGTCGGACGACGCCGAGCCGGTCGTAGCCGGGTCGAGCACGGCGGCGCCGGAGCCGTCGGCCGGCGCGGCCACGTCGCTCGGCGGCGGCGAAGGCCAATCCGGTTCGAGCCCGCGT
>JAEZGP010000045.1 GCA_023437285.1 Actinomycetes bacterium
CCCCCCCCCCCCCCCCCCCCCCCCGCCCCCCCCGACAGCGTGCTACCGGTCGGCGGGGCGTTCCTCGTCGGTCGCGGTGAACGACGTGTACGGGTCCGCGTCCTCGATCACGTTGCCGTCCTCGTCCACGGGCGGCACGGTGTGACGAACCTCGCGAGGGTCGTCCGTCCGCTCGGCGCCCTCGGGGTCCAGGTACTCGCCCACCGCCGGCGCCACCGGGATGGAGTTGAGTTCACGGGGGTCATGCATGGTCATCGCGGCCTCCTCGCCTGAACGTCCACGGACGAACACATCAGTACCCGTCAGTGGCCGCGTTGACACCCGCAGGCCGATGAGCATGGCCACCGGCACTGCCAGGTCGGCCAGGACCTCCGTCCAGCGCAGCGCCGTCCACATGGAATCGTCCGGCGGGTACGCGGCGTCGAGCGCCAGCCGCCAGATGAACACGACGGCCGGCAGGGCGGCCGCGCCGAGCACGCCGATGAGGGCCTGCCGCCGCCACGGCGGGTCGGTGCGCAGCCGGTCCAGCAGCAGGGCGCCCAACCAGACGACCAGCCCGACCGCCACGACCTTCTGTGCCCACCACGTGAACCACGACCAGCCCAGCGACGACGACACCAGCAGCGGGTTGCCCGGGCAGTCGGCCGGCGCGCACGCGCCGATCCAGCTCGACTCGGCCGTCAGCGCGTACGCCACAGACAGGGCGGCCGACCCGTACGCGCAGGTGAGGAACAGCCGTCGCCACCGGCCCACCGGCCGCCCGTCGGGGTAGGTCAGCACCGTGTGCGCGAACAGGGCCGGCACCAGCGCGCCGGCCGCCACATAACCCCACACCAGCAGTACGCCCGACCGCCCGGCGAACAGCCCCGCGCTGAGCCCGACAACTCCCCACGAGGCGAGCAGGACGGCCGTGCTGCCCTCCCGGCGACGCAGCTGCCTCGGCCGGCCCAGCCACGCGGCGCGGTCCAGGTCGTCGCGGCGGTCCAGCCCGGCCCGCCAGCGCAGCCCTTCGCGCTGGCGCATCCAGGCCACCAGCGCCGCCAGGACCACCGCGAGCTGCCCGACCGCCCACAGCGCGTGGGTCGGCGCCGCGTACGGCTGCGCGGGCCTCGGCCCGGGCCACCACGGCGCCGCGACCTGCGCGGCGGCGAGCAGCACGGCGACGCCAGCCACCAGCCCCACCCCCACCCGCACCCGGATGGGGAGATCACGAAGCATGCCCCGCACCGTCACGCGGCACAGCTTCGCACCGCCGGCCGCCCGAACGAAACCACCCACCTGACGGACGCACCGCCGGGTGCCCGACCTACCGGGCGGCTGGCCTGCTGGGCGCTGGCCTACCCGGCGGCTGGCCTACCGGGCGGCTGGCCTACCGGGCGGCTGGCCTACCGAGGGCAGCTCGCGGTGATCGCGGCGGTCGCGGAGGCGGCCGCCGGCGCCTGGTTGAGCGACTCGGCGCTGCGCCAGTCCTGGCAGGCGCCGTCGAGGTCGCCGGTGAGCTGCCTGGCCAGGCCGCGCTGGTAGTACGACTCGCCGAAGTCGGGCACGAACCCGAGGGCCGTGGTCAGGTCGGTGATCGCGCCGGCGCCGTCGCCGAGCTTGACCCGCACCTTGCCGCGGGTGGTGAACGCGTCGGCGAGGTAGGGGTCGATCTGGATGGCCAGGTCGGCGTCGGCGAGGGCGCCGTTGAGGTCGCCGAGCGCGAGCTTGGTCTTGGCGCGCTCGTTGAACCCGGCCGCGAACCCCGGGTACTTCGCCATGACGATGTCGTCGTCGACGAGGGCGCCCTGGTAGTCGCCCTTGATGTACTTGATGATCGACCGGTAGTGGACGGCGAGGATGAACTCCGGGTCCACCTCAAGCGTCCTGTCGAAGTCGGCGAGCGCCCTGTCGTAGTCACCGGCCAGGTAGCGCGCGATGCCCCGGCTGTTGTACGTGAACGCCACGTTCGGGTCGGCCTCGATCGAATCCGACATGATCGTGATGGTATTCTTCCAGGCGGCGTTGCGCAAAACCACGGCGGCCGACCAGAACAGCAGGCTGCCGACGAGCACAGTGGACACCGCCGCCCGCAGCCAACCGAGATCGCGGGTGGCGGCCTCGCGGTAGGCGCGCTCCACCAGGTAGGCGAGGATGAGGAACAGCCCGAGGTACGGCAGGTACACGTACCGGTTGGCCTTGTAGTTGTCGATGAGCAGCACGGTCTGGCTGAGCACGACGTTGACCACGAAGAAGATCGCGCCGAACCAGAACACCTTCTTCGACACGACGAACCGGTGCAGCACCCAGCCGACGGCGACGAGGACGACCGGGGCGGCGTAGAGGTGCCACGGCAGCGCGCCGGACGGGTCCGGGTACGCGTGCGCGAACGCGAGGTTGACCGGCGCGACCAGGGCGATCAGGTAGCTGACCAGCGCGCCGCAGACCATGATGATCCGGTCGGCGGCGTGGTAGCCACTGACCACGGTGTCCATCCGGTAGTGCAGCGCCACGAGGCCCAGGACGAGCGAGATCGCGAAGAACGGCGCCTTGGCGACGAGCAGCGTCCAGTCCGCGCGGGTCCACCGGCGCACGACGCGGCGCGGATGCAGGTCGGGCAGCCGGCCGTACCAGTAGTCGACCAGGAAGAAGATGAGCGGCAGCATGACGGCCGTCGACTTGGACAGCGCGGCGCAGGCGAACAGCGCCACCGCGCCGACGAGCGCCGGCCACCGGCCGGTACGCAGGAAGCGCACGTACAGCACGAGCGTGGCCAGGCTGAACAGCGTCGCGAGCAGGTTGCTGCGGGTGGAGATCCAGGCGACCGAGTCGACGTTCATCGGGTGCACCGCGAAGGCGACCGTGACCAGGTAGGTCACGAGCGGCTTCTTGGTGAGCGCGCGGACCAGGGTCCAGACCAGCGCCACGTTGGCCAGGTGCAGGGCCAGGTTGGTGAAGTGGTACATCCCCGGGCTGTCCGCGCCGAACTGCCAGTCGATCGCGTACGACAGCGAGACCAGCGGCGTGTACATGTACTGCAGCGGCGACGTGAACCAGTGCGCCAGGTTGGTGCCGTTGATCTCCCGGATCGACATGTTGCCGGTGACGTTCTCCGGGTCGTCGAAGTCGACGAAGCCGTTGCCCAGCGAGTTGGCGTAGACGAGGGCCGTCAGCAGCAGGATGCCGGCGACGACGAGGCCGTTGAAGGGCTGCTCTACCGGCTTGGCGGGGCGCCGGGTAGCGCGCTTCGCCGCGGGCCGCCTGGTCGCCGGCCCGGCCGGGGACTGGGTCTTCATGCGGAGGGCTCCAGCTGGTCGGCGAAGGTCGCCGACCGTCCCGGCGAAGACGCGCGCTTCTCCGCAAGGCTTGCGACGACTGGCATCGATGTGGCCGCATCATAGGCCCGGGCGGGCCGGCACCGCGACGCGCCGGCCACCCGTACCGGGTCAATACGGGTCAGATCGCGGGAACTTTCGCGGGTAGCCCTCGGAAGCGGGCGAGCCACGCGTCGACCTCGCGCAGCGGGTCGGGATCGATGGCGTAGAGCCGCCGGGTCCCGTCGGCCCGCACGGTCGCGAAGCCGTTGTCGCGCAGCACCCGCAGGTGTTGCGACACGGCCGGCTGCGAGATGCCGTACTCCTGTTGGATCTTCGCGGTGAGCACCCCGGCGGCCTGCTCGCCCTCGGCGAGCAGCTCCAGGATCCGCCGCCGGACGGGGTCGCCCAACACGTCGAACGCGTGCACGGCCCGACAGTATCAGAGCTAGCTTATATAAGCCAGGGCCGGTATGACCGACATCAACGGTGCGCGGGCCGGCGAGTGTGGAAAGCTCACCGGTATGAGCGCTCATGTCAACGTCGTCGTGCTCGGCGCCGGCCCGGGCGGCTACACCGCCGCGGTGCGCGCCGCGCAGCTGGGCAAGTCCGTGGCCGTGGTGGAGAGCAAGTACTGGGGCGGCGTCTGCCTCAATGTCGGTTGCATCCCCTCCAAGGCCCTCCTGCGCAACGCCGAGCTGGCCCAGATCTTCACTACCGAACGCGACAAGTTCGGCATCGTCGTCGACGGCGACGTGCGGGTGGACTACGGCCCCGCGTACAAGCGCAGCCGCCAGGTGGCCGACGGCCGGGTCAAGGGCGTCCACTACCTGATGAAGAAGAATAAGATCACCGAGTACGACGGGTGGGGCACGTTCGTCGACGACCACACCATCGAGGTGAAGCTGAACGGCGGCGGCACCGAGACGATCACCTTCGACAACGCGATCATCGCGGCCGGCGCCACGACCCGCCTGCTGCCCGGCACGTCACTGTCCGAGCGCGTGGTGACCTACGAGGAGCAGATCCTCGAGGACTCCCTGCCGGGGAGCATCATCATCGCCGGGGCCGGCGCGATCGGCGTCGAGTTCGCGTACGTCATGCGCTCGTACGGCGTGGACGTCACCATCGTCGAGTTCCTCGACCGGCTGGTCCCGCTGGAGGACGCCGACGTCTCCGCCGAGCTCGCCAAGCGCTACCGCAAGCTCGGCATCAAGGTCCGCACGGGCACCCGCGTCGAGTCGATCGAGGACACCGGCTCGTCGGTGCGCGTGACCGTCTCCAAGGACGGGTCGACGGAGGTCCTCGAGGCCGACAAGGTCATGCAGGCCATCGGCTTCGCTCCGCGGGTCTCCGGGTACGGGCTGGAGAACACCGGCGTGCAGCTGACCGAGCGCGGCGCCATCGACGTCGACGGTCGCGGCCGCACCAACGTGCCCCACATCTTCGCCATCGGCGACGTCACCGCGAAGCTCATGCTCGCCCACGCGGCCGAGGCCATGGGCGTCATCGCGGCCGAAACGATCGCCGACGCGGAGACCATGGAGCTGGACTTCGTGATGATCCCGCGCGCCACGTACTGCCAGCCGCAGATCGCCAGCTTCGGCTGGACGGAGGCGCAGGCGCGCGAGAAGGGCTTCGACGTCAAGGTCGCCACCTTCCCGTTCATGGCCAACGGCAAGGCGCACGGGCTCGGCGAGCCGGTCGGGTTCGTCAAAGTCATCTCGGACAACAAGTACGGCGAACTCCTCGGCGCGCACCTCATCGGCCCCGAGGTCACCGAGCTGCTGCCGGAATTGACGCTCGCCCAGCAGTGGGACCTCACCGTCCACGAGGTCGCCCGCAACGTGCACGCCCACCCGACCCTGGGCGAGGCCGTCAAGGAGGCCATCCACGGCCTCGCCGGCCACATGATCAACATGTAGTGCCCCGGTCCGGGGCCCCGCCGCGTCTCGTAGCGGGGTCCCGGCACTCCTCGCGGCGTCCTGCCGCGTCTTTGAGCGCGGACCCGGCACTCCTCGCGGCGTCCTGCCGCGTCTCTGAGCGCGGGATGCGGCACTCCTCGCGGCGGGGTTCCGCTACGCCTCGTAGCGGGGCTTCGGGCCGACGCTCTTGCGTGCCCAGGTGGCCCGCCGGGTCAGGTAGTCGGCGACCCGCTCCTGCTCGGTAGGCGAGTTGTCCGCGTTCGGCTTGGTGATGTGCGGCACCTTCGACTGCACCGCGCTGCCGTCCGACCGAATGATCGTCAGCCCTTTGTTGCCCGTCTCCACCCGGCTGATCTCTTTCCAGTCGAGGTGGACCGGGTGCCAGTCGGAGACGACGTCCACCCCGCCGTCGCTCGCGACGAGCTTCGGGCGCAGCAACTGCCAGTACACCTGAAAAAGGACGCCGAGTACCAAGATAATGCCGATCGTGGCGTAAAAGCCCCAGACCATGGCGACCTGGGCGATCAGCAGGGCGAAGAGGACGATCGCCCCGATGGCGAAAATCCGCAGGGGCTTGGGCACCCGCCACACGGCGGTCCCAGCGTCAGTCTCCGTCATGCCGCCCAGCGTAGCGACCCGCTAGATCGCCTCACGCGCCGCACCTCCTGGCGAAACACGAGTCTCCTGCGAAACACGCGCCTCCCGGCTTTGCTGTGTCCACACTGGATTCGTGGACGCAAAGAGGTGCCTGGGCGCCGCATTGGGTCCACGAATCTTATGTGGACGATCAACTACGGCCGGCGGCGCGGAGCGCGGCCCGGGCATCGCCGTAGCGGCGGAGCAGGTCGGCGACCGGCCCGACGACGTACTCGTCGGCGACCCCGGCCACCGCCCTCGTCAGCCGGGCGGACGCCCGCCGCCCCGCGCGGGCTGCCGCCACCCGTACGAGCAGCCGGGCGACGAAGGAGAGGACCACCGCGCCGAGGACGCCGCCGATGAGCAGCGCGGTCGGCAGCGGAAGCCGGCCCACTTCGGGCATCGGCGGCTCGGGCAGCGCGATGGCGAACAGGGCATACCGGACGAGAAGCCACAGTACGCCGGCCACGATCGCCGCCGTCGCCAACCACTGGAGCAGCCCGATGACGCGCCACCACCAGCGCTTCCCCGGTACGCCGAGGTCGGTGCGGGCGACCGCGATGTCGAGCGCGGTCGCCAAGTCGTCGCGGCGGGACCGGGC
>JAEZGP010000089.1 GCA_023437285.1 Actinomycetes bacterium
GTTGTCCAGCGCCCCGACGAACCCCGACAGATCACTGATCAACTGCCCGCCCAGGACGCGTTCCATGAGCTTCGCGAACATGCTGAACGAGGCCGTCACCAGGCTGAACACGCTGCGCCCCCCGGCCCGGGCCGGCGCGATGAGCAGCCGCAGCATCCGCCCGTCCAGGAAGCGCGACAGTCGGGCGGGGGCGTCCAGGAAGTCCAGCGCGGAACGCGACGGCGGGGTGTCGACGATGATCAGATCCCATTCGTCGCGGGCCCGCAGGTGGCCGAGCTTCTCCATCGCCATGTATTCCTGCGTACCGGCGAAGGTGGAACTCATGGCCTGATAGAACGGGTTCGCGAAGATTTCCTCGGCGCGTTTGGCGTCGGTGTGGGCGAGCACGACGTCGTCGAACGTCCGCTTCATGTCGAGCATCATGGCGTGCAGCTCGCCGTCGACCTCGCTGACCGCGCGCGGGGTGTTGTCCAGCTCCACGAGCCCCAGGGACTGGGCGAGCCGGCGGGCCGGGTCGATCGTGAGCACGACCGTACGCCGGCCGTGGCGCTCGGCGGCCCGCACACCCAACGCGGCCGCCGTCGTGGTCTTGCCCACGCCGCCCGCGCCGCAGCACACCACGATCCGGATGCCGGGATCGCCCAGCAGGGCGTCGACGTCGAGGTCACTCATCGTCGGGGGACTCCCCGAGCAGTACGCCCGCCAGCCGGTGCAGCGCCGCCAGGTCGACCCCGCCGGCGAGGGCGGGCAGCTCCACGATCGGGCGGCCCAGGGCGGCCAGCTCCGCGCGCAGGTCCGCCTCCATCTGGCGTCGCGTCAGGTAGGCCCGCGACTCCGCCACGAGCCCCGCCACGGTCGCCTTCTCCGCGGGCAGGCCGGCCGCCAGCAATCCACGGCGTACCTCTGTCTGGGTGATCTTCGCGGTCGGTAACAGGTCGGGCTGTGCCGCGTTGATGATGATCGAACCCACCCGCAGGTCGAGCGCGCGCAGCTCCGCGATCGCGTCGGCCGTCTCCTGCACCGGCATCTCCTCCAGGAGCGTCACCACGTGCACTGACGTCACCGGGGAGCGCAGCACGGCCTGCACGCCCTCGCTCTGCGTCTTGATCGGGCCCACCTTGGCCAGCCGGGCCGTCTCCGCCGTCACGTTGAGGAAACGACCGATCCGCCCGGTCGGCGGCGCGTCGATCACCACCGCGTCGTAGGCGCGGCGACCGTCGACCGTACGGGTCACCGCCTCCTTCATCTTGCCGGTGAGCAGCACGTCGCGGACCCCGGGCGCCACCGTCGTGGCGAAGTCGATCGCGCCGAACTTGCGCAGCGCGCGGCCCGCGCGGCCCAGCTTGTAGAACATGTCGAGGTACTCGAGGAGGGCCTCCTCGGCATCCACGGCCAGGGCGTACACCTCGCCGCCGCCGTTGGCGCGGGTACCCGGGTAACCCACCGCGATCGGCCGCTCCTGGTAGGGCAGCGGGTCGCGGCCGAACAACTGCGCGATGCCCTGCCGGCCCTCGACCTCCATGAGCAGGGTACGGCGGCCCTGCGCGGCCAGGGCCAGCGCCAGCGCGGCGGCCACCGTCGTCTTGCCGGTGCCGCCCTTGCCGGTCACGACGTGCAGGCGCGCGGACCAGCGGGCCGCTGGTTCCCCGGCCTTAGCTTGATCGCGGGTCGGCACACCACGGAGGTTACCGGCCGCGCGTGGGTCGTACGCGGTCTCGCTCAGCTCAGTTGAGTGGCGTCACACACCCACCAGCCACGGTCCTCGACGAGGGCCAGCTGGAGGTCCTTCTCGGCGACGCGGCCATCGGCGGTGGTCATCTTCACCGTGACCTTGGCGTCGGCCGTACCGCCGCCGCCCGTGATCTCCGGCTCGGTCCACGTGACGTTCGGCGTGTCGTACGACTGCTCGTACGCGCGGACGTTCTCGACCACGCTGCGCAGCTTCGCGTCGTCGCGGGCGGACCGGCACACGAACTTGGCCGCGGCCGACGCGCTGTGCTCCTTGTAGATCGAGGTCAGGAAGCCCTTCGCGGCCGCGGCGGCGGTCGCCTCGCCCTTGGGCTGTGAGCCCTGCCAGATGAAGAAGCCACCGGCGCCGGCGCCCGCGACCAGCACGAAGAAGACGGCCACGAGCCCGATGATCAGGCCCTTGCGGCTCTTCTTCGGCGCCGGGGCGCCCGGGTAGCCCTGCTGCGGGAAGCCCGGCGTCGCCCCCGGGTAGCCGCTCGTCGGCGCTCCCGGGTAACCCGAGGTCGGCGCCGCGCCGGGGTAACCGGACGTCGGGGCGCCCGGGTAGCCGCCGCCAGGTACGGCCGGATAGGGCGCGGTGCTCGGATAGCCCGAGGTTGGGGCCGCGCCGGGGTAACCCGGCACTCCGCCCGGCTGGCCGGAAGTGGGGGCGGCCCCGGGGTATCCGGAGGTAGGGGCGGAGCCCGGGTAGCCCGAGGTGGGAGCGGCGCCGGGATAACCGGAGGTTGGGGCCGCCCCCGGGTATCCGGAGGTAGGGGCGGCACCGGGATAACCCGAGGTGGGAGCGGAGCCTGGGTAGCCCGAGGCGGCACCCGGGTAGCCCGACGTGGGGGCCGCGCCGGGAAAGCCCGAGGTGGGGGCGGTGCCCGGGCCGCTCGTCGGGGACGCCGGCGGGAAGCCCTGCTGGCCGCTCGGGGGGGTCCACGCGGGGGTGGTCGCGGCCGGCGAGGTGGCCGCCTCCGGGGTCCACGACGGCGTCGGCGAGGTGGCCGGGCCTGGGGTCCACGAGGGTACCTGCTGAGGTGCCGGGTCCGGCTCCGGCCGCGAGGCGAACGTGGCCGAACTGTACGCGCTGCCCGGGGAGTATCCGGGCGGCGGCGGGTACACGCCCGGTGCGGGCTGCTCCGGCGAGGTGGGCTCAGGGGACCCGTCACCGCCCGAGGACCGGTACGGGTACTCGTTGGTGGGCGACTCGCTCATGGGGGTGGCCTCGGCGCTCTCTGCGTACGGTCGGGGAGAGCGCTACGCTACCGCGCCCCGCCCTCGGCGGGCTGCCCTGGCCGGTAGGATTCTCGATCTATTCGCGTCTTGAGGAACGGGTTCGACATGGTCAAATGGGAGTACGCCACGGTGCCGCTGCTCGTGCATGCCACGAAGCAGATTCTCGACAACTGGGGCGCCGACGGGTGGGAGCTGGTCGCGGTCGTTCCCGGTCCCAACCCGGAGCAGCTGGTGGCGTACCTCAAGCGGCCAAAAGAGTGATTGTCGCGAAGCGACCGGCAGTGGATAACCGTCGCGAAGCGACCGGCAGAGGAGGAGTCACGTGAGTGGACCCCGCAAGCGCCTCGCCGAGCTGGGCCTGACCCTGCCGCCGGTGACCCCGCCGCTGGCCGCGTACGTGCCGGCCGTGCGGTCGGGTTCGCACGTGTTCGTCAGCGGGCAGCTGCCGATGGCCGACGGGCGTCTCGTCACGGTCGGCAAGGTCGGCGCCGAGGTCACGCAGGACGAGGCGAAGGACCTGGCGGCCCTGTGCGCGCTCAGCGGCCTGGCCGCCGTGGACCAACTGGTGGGCCTCGACGCGGTGACCCGCATCGTCAAGGTCACCGGCTTCGTGGCCGTCGCACCCGGCTTCACCGCCGTGCCGGCGGTCGTCAACGGGGCCAGTGAGCTGCTGGGCAACGTGTTCGGCGACGCGGGTCGGCATGCCCGCAGCGCTGTCGGCGTGGCCGAGCTGCCGCTGGGGGCGCCCGTCGAGGTGGAGCTCATCGTCGAGGTCGGCTGAGCCTGGTCAGTACCATCGTCGGCATGGTGGGCCACGTCAGCGTGCCGGCCGCCGCGGTACTGGCGGAGTTGCCGACCTGGGCCGCCCTCGTCCGGGCGGACAATCCGGGCCCCATGACCCTCGACGGGACAAACAGCTGGGTACTGCGCGGCGACCCGGCGGCGCCCTGCCTCATCGTCGACCCCGGCCCGGACGACGCCCGGCACCTGGCCGCCCTCGCCCGCCGCGGCCCCGTCGCGGGCATCCTGATCACCCACGGGCACCCCGATCACATCGACGGGGTCGCCGACCTGGTGCGCGACCTCGGCGGGGACGTTCCGGTCGTGGCGGCGGGCACGGAGCCGGCGACCGTACGGACGCTGGGCCGGGCGGCCGGGCTGGACCTGGACATGCTGGCCACGCCGGGGCACACGGCCGACTCCGTGTGCTTCCTGGCCCGTACGGCCGGGCAGAGCGTGGTGCTCACCGGCGACAGCATCCTCGGTCGCGGCACCACGATCGTGGCGCACCCCGACGGCGACCTCGGTGCCTACCTGGCCAGCCTGGACGCCCTGGCGGGCTACGACGGCGTGCCGGCGCTGCCCGGGCACGGGCCGGCGCTGGCCGACTGCGGGGTGGCGGCCCGCTTCTACCTCGCTCACCGGCGCGCGCGCCTAGACGAGGTGCGCGCCGCCGTCGCTGAGGGTGCCCGTACGCCCGAGGAGGTTGTCGCGGCCGTCTACCGCGACGTACCCACGCACCTGTGGGCCGCGGCGGCCTGGTCTGTCCGGGCCCAGCTCGCCTACCTCGGGCAAGAGGACCGTCAACAAACCGACCGACGGGAATCAGCACCGCCCCCGAACCGGTTGGACCCGCCGTGACCTGCCCGGTCTGCGGCACCGTCCCGGTGCCCGGAGCCAAGTTCTGCCACCACTGCGGCGCGGCCCTCGCCCCAGCGGCGACCCTGCCCGCGACGGAGCGGCGGGTCGTCACCGTGCTCTTCGGCGACCTGTCCGACTTCACGGCCTGGTCGGAGGGGGTCGACCCGGAGCGGGTCGGGGCGGTCACCGACCGGGTCATGGCGGCGCTCGCCGGTGCGGTCAAGACCTTCGGCGGGCACGTCGACAAGCTCACCGGCGACGGCATCATGGCCGTGTTCGGCGCCCCCGTCGCGCACGAGGACGACGCCGAGCGGGCCGTGCGGGCCGCGCTGGCCATGCAGCGGGCCGTGCGCCGGGTGCTCGACGACGAACGCGGCGGCGGGGCGCCCGGTGGCCTGCGGCTCGGGCTCAACACCGGCGACGTCGTGGCGGGCGTGCAGGCCGGGCTGGAATACACCGTCATCGGCGACACCGTGAACACCGCGGCGCGGCTGGCCGACGCGGCGTCGATCGGCTCGACCTACGCCGGGGCGGTGACGAGCGCCGCGACCCGCCACGTCGCCTCCTGGCGCTGGTTGCGGCCGCTGCGACTCAAAGGCAAACGCGACCCCGTCGAGGCGTACGAGCTGCTCGGCCTCGTCGACTCGCCCGGCACCCGCGCCGGCCTCGGCGACGAGGCGCCGTTCGTGGGCCGTGAGACCGAACTCGGCATCGTGTCCAGCCGCCTGGCCGAGGTCGCCGACCGGGGCGAACCGCGGGTTCTCGTGTTCACCGCCGAGGCGGGGCTGGGCAAGACCCGCTTCGCCGCCGAGGCCGCGCGGCTGGCCGCCGGCTACGACCGCAGTACGGGCGGCGGCGCGCGCGTGC
>JAEZGP010000110.1 GCA_023437285.1 Actinomycetes bacterium
TCGGCCGTCATCGCGCGGACCACGCCGTCGACCTGGCCGGCGAACCCGTACACCACGCCGGCCTGCAGGCACTCGACCGTGTTCTTCCCGATCACCCGCGGCGGCTTGACCAGCTCCACCTTGCGCAACTGGGCGGCACGGGCCGCGAGGGCGTCGACGGAGATCTCGATGCCCGGGGCGAGCACGCCGCCGAGGAACTCGCCCCGCGCCGACACGGCGTCGAAGTTCGTCGACGTACCGAAGTCGACGACGATGGACGGCCCGCCGAACAGCGCGTGCGCGGCCAGGGTGTTGACCACCCGGTCGGTGCCGACCTCCTTGGGGTTGTCGATCGCGAGCTGCACGCCGGTCTTCACGCCCGGCTCCACGACGACGGTCGGTACGTCCGGGTAGTACCGCTCCAGCATGCTGCGCAGCGCGCGCAGCGACGAGGGCACCGTGGAGCAGGCGGCGATGCCGGTCACCGTCACGGACTCGGCGGCGAGCAGGCCCCGGAACTGAAGGCCGAGCTCGTCGGCGGTGTTGCGGGCGTCCGTCTTGACCCGCCAGCTGTGCACGAGCCGGTCGCCGGCGAACGTGGCCAGCACGGTGTTGGTGTTACCGATGTCGATGCACAACAGCATGGGTCACGCTCGCGGTCGCAGGTCAAGGGCGATATCGAGGATAGGCGAGGAGTGGGTCAGCCCTCCGACGGACAGGTAGTTCACGCCCGTCTCGCCGTACTCGCGCGCGGCGGCCAGGGTGAGGCCGCCGGTGGCCTCCAGCTCCGCGCGGCCCCCGACCGCCGCGACGACGTCGCGCAACAACGCGGGCGGCATGTTGTCCAGCAGCAGAAAGGTCGCCCCGGCGGCGACCGCCTGCTCGGCCTCGGCGACGGTCGTGACCTCCACCTGCACGGGCACGTCGGGGTAGGCGGCGCGCACCCGGTCGTACGCCTCCGCCACCCCGCCGGCCGCGAGCTTGTGGTTGTCCTTGACCATGGCGACGTCGTAGAGGCCCATGCGCTTGTTCGTGCCGCCGCCGGCGCGTACCGCGTACTTCTCGAGGATCCTGAGCCCCGGCGTGGTCTTGCGGGTGTCCAGCACGGTCGCGCCGGTGCCGGCGAGCTCGTCGGCCCACGCCCGCGTGTGCGTCGCCACCCCGGACATGCGGCACAGCAGGTTCAGGGCCGTCCGCTCGGCGGTGAGCAGTGCCCGCGTCGGGCCGCTGACCACCGCGAGGACATCGCCGCGATGCACGTGCGCGCAGTCGGCCGCCTTCGCCGAAAACCGGACCGTACGTCCGGAAGCCAGGTCGAACACGGCGCGCGCCACGGCGAGCCCGGCCAGCACGCCGTCGGCGCGGGCGACCAGCTCGGCGGTGTCGGTCTGCTCGGCCGGGATGGTCGCCGCGCTGGTCACGTCGACGCCGTCGGGGCCGCCGAGGTCCTCGGCGAGCGCGTTGGCCACGATGGCGACGACGGCGGCCGGGTCGAGGCCGGCGGCGGCCAGTTCGTCGACGGTCTCCGCGCTGAGGCCGTCGGTGGCCAGTTCGTTGACGGTCTCCGCGGTGAGGCCGTCGGTGGCCGCGTGCCGGCCGGCGCGTGGGGTCGGTTCAGTCATGGGACATGGGCTCCCAGGTCTCGGTCAGTGCTCCGGTGCTGTCGAGGCCCGCGAGCAGGTGGCCGAGCCACTCGTCGCGGGCACTCGGGTGGTCCTCGCGCCAGTGACAGCCGCGGGTCTCCTCGCGCGTGGTCGCGGCCGCCACCAGGGCGCTCGCCACGGTGAGCAGGTTCGTCGCCTCCCACGTCGCGGTGTTGGGTCGCGCGCGGGTGGCGCTCAGCTCGACCAGCGTGGCACCCGTCGCGGCGAGCGAGTCGGCGCTGCGCAGCACCCCGGCGCCCCGGGTCATGGCCCGCTGCAGCCGGTCCTTGATCGCGTCGTCGACGACCCAGGACTCCGCCACGGCCGCCGGCTGCGGGTCGGCCTGCCCCGGTAGGTCGGCGGCGATGTCCTCGGCGATGCGGCGGCTGAAGACCAGGCCCTCCAGCAGGGAGTTGGAGGCGAGCCGGTTGGCGCCATGGACGCCCGAGCAGGCGACCTCGCCGCAGGCGTACAGGCCGGCGATGGACGTGCGGCCGCGCAGGTCGGTGCGGACGCCGCCGGACGCGTAGTGCGCGGCCGGGGCCACCGGGATGAGGCCGGTGGTCGGGTCGACGCCGGCGGCCAGGCACGAGGCGGTGATCGTCGGGAACCGGGTGGTCAGGTCCGGCACGTGCCGGGCGTCGAGGAAGACGTGGTCGGCGCCGGTGGCGAGCAGGACCCGGTGGATGCCCTTGGCGACGATGTCGCGCGGGGCCAGCTCGGCCAGGTCGTGCTGGCCGACCATGAACCGCTTGCCGTCCGCGTCGACCAGGTGCGCGCCCTCGCCGCGCAGCGCCTCGCTGACCAGCGGCTGCTGGGCCGCCCTGCGGCCCTCGGTGCCCAGGAAGAGGGCCGTGGGGTGGAACTGGACGAACTCCACGTCGGTGACGGCCGCGCCGGCCCGCATCGCCAGGGCCACCCCGTCGCCGGTGGACACCGACGGGTTGGTCGTGACGGCGAAGATCTGGCCCATGCCCCCGGTGGCCAGCACGACGGCCCGGCCGAGGACGGCGCCGACGCCGTCCTCGCTGCCCTCGCCGAGGACGTGCAGGGTGACCCCGCAGGCCCGGCCGGCGGAGTCGGTGAGCAGGTCGAGGACGAGCGCGTGCTCGATGAGGCGGATCCACGGGTCGCGGCGTACGGCGGTGTGCAGGGCGCGCTGCACCTCGGCGCCGGTGGCGTCGCCGCCCGCGTGCACGATGCGGTTGGCGTGGTGGCCGCCCTCGCGGGTGAGCATGAGCGACCCGTCGCTGTGCCGGTCGAACCGGGTGCCCCAGCGCATCAGCTCGCGCACGCGGGCGGGGCCCTCGGTGACCAGCACGTCGATGGCGGCCCGGTCGCCCAGGCCGACGCCGGCGACGACGGTGTCCTGCGCGTGGGCCTCGGGGGTGTCGAGCGGGTCGAGGACGGCGGCGATGCCGCCCTGTGCCCAGCGGGTCGAGCCGTCATCGATGTTGACCTTCGTCACGACCGTGACGTGCAGGCCCGCCTCGCGCAGGTGAAGGGCGCAGGTCAGCCCCGCGATCCCGGAACCGATGACCACGACGTCGGTGGTCTCGGCCCAGCCGGGCTCGGGGGCGGCGAGCCGGCGCGCGAGCTTCATCTGCGACATGCGCCCATCCTCGGCCATCCGGTCCGGCCGCGGCCGGGCGGCCCCATCGTCAGAACTCGCTGGGCTTCTTGCCCTTGATGGAACCGGTGCGCTTCTTGCGGTCGAAATCTCCCAGGAAACACCGTACGCCGCGGTCGCCGACGCTCCACATGAGTTCGCTGGCCCCCCAGGTGTCCCAGGCGATGCCACCGACGCTGTCCAGTTCGCTGACGGTCATGCCGAGGTAGCGTGCGCCGAGCCGGTAACAGTTGTCGCTCTTGGCGGTGGCCAGCGCGTTCTTGCCGGGCCACGCCCGGTCCGCCGGCAGCCACACCCCGGTGTACTCCATGTAGTGCGGCTTGGCACACGCGATGAAGGCGATGTTCGTCACGTACTTCTTGTCGGCGGTGAGGGTGTCGTTGGCGCACGTGATGGCGAGCGGCTTCTTGCCGCGCAGCCCGTCCTTGGCCGACCCCGTACGGGTGACGATCGTTTCCTGGGTGTCGGAGATCTCCACGATCTCGCACCGGTACCAGCGGGCGCCGCCCTGCCACTCGTGCTCGGCCGGCAGCACGGGCACGATCGACACCCGGGCGTTGTGGAAGTCCCCGCCCAGGAACGTGTTGGCCTGCTTGGCGCAGCTGGTGTACGCGGACTTGAACCCGGAGTCGCCGGGATCGGGCGGGGCGGTTTTGTTGTTCTGCGAGGCGGGCAGCTTGCCGACGTAGTACGTCTCGGTGACGTGCGGCCCGGTGCACGGCACCGGCTGCTCGGCGAAGAACGCGGCCAGCGTCCAGTCGACGACCTTGTCCTCGCCCGTCTTCGGCCGGCACACGCCGGCCTGCGGTGTGGGTACCTTCGCCTCGGGCAGCACCGCCCAGTCGCCACTGAGGTCACCGTCGCCGGCGGTGGCCGCGCTGCCGCAGCCGGCCAGCGTCAGCGCCAGTGCCGCCACGACTCCGGCCACCAGCCCTCGCCTGCCCCGCCGCATGCCGTCCTCCCCACGTCAAGCCCAAATTGCCGAGCATACGTGAGGGTTCGTAGATCAGCTCACCACTGCGAGGGCGCCTTACCCTTGACCGACCCGGTGCGCTTCTTATCCGGGTACGGGCCGATATAACACCGTTGGCCGCGCTCGCCGACGCTCCACAGCGTCTCGCTCATGCCGTCGTGAATCCACTGGAAGCCGCTCGCGGCGTCGAGCGCCGCCACGCTCATCTCCAGGTACCGGGCGCCCACCACGAAGCAGGCATCGCTGCCGAGCTCGTCGACCTTCTCGTCGCCGGGATACTTGCCGTCCTTCGGCAGGTACGTGCCGGTGTACTCGGCCAGGTGCGGCTCGGTGCACGGCAGGTACTTGAAGTTTTCCAGGTATTCGCCCTCGACCGTGTAGTTCACGCACTGCAGCGCGGCCGGCCGCTTGCCGCGCAGGCCGTCCTTGAGCGACGAGGTCCGTTCCACGATCCGCTCGTCGCCGTCGGCGATCTCGAACATCTCGCACCGGTAGAACCGCGCCTCGCCGCCCCATTCCACATCGGTCGGCAGCACGGGCACGATCGAGACGCGGGCGTCGTGGTAATCGCCCCCGAGGAAGGCCGTCGCCTGCTTCGCGCAGCTCGTGTAGATCGCCTTGAACGCGTCGTCGCCGGCCTCGGGCGGGGACGTCAGGTTGACGGTCTTCGCATTGGTGATCTTGCCCACGTAGTACGTCTCGGCGGCGTGCTTGACCGAGCACTCGCCGGCCGGCCCCACGAACAGGGCGAGGTCCCAGTCGACCGTCTTCTCGTTCATGATGTTCGGCCGGCACACTCCGGCCGCCGGTACGGGCACCTCGGCCTTGGGCAGCACGGCCCAGTCGCCGGCCAGGTCACCGTCACCCGCCACGGACGCGCAGCCGGTCAACGCCAGGGTCGCCGCGACCGCGACGAGCGCCACCGCCCGCCTCACCACTGGGACGGCAGCTTTCCCTTGATGGAGCCGGTCCGCTTCTTCTGCGGGTACGACCCCAGGTAGCACCGGTGCGTCCGGTCGCCCATGCTCCACAATGTCTCCACATCATCGAGGCCCGAGAAGACCCACTGGAAGCCGCCGCTCGCCTGCATCTGCGACACGCTGTACCCGGTGAACCTGGTACCGACGGCCAGGCAGCCGTCCGACGCGCGCTCGTAGAGCGTCTTCTCACTCGGGAACGTGCCGGCCTTGTGGGTGAAGACGCCGGTGAACTCCATCGTGTGCGGCTTGCTACAGCTGATCCACGTGAAATAGGTGAGCTGGTCGGCGCTGTCGACGGAGCTGTTGGCGCAGCCGATGGCGAGCGGCTTCTTACCGCGCAGGCCGTCGCGGGCCGACGAGGTGCGCTTGACCACCTTGCGGCTGGCCTGGACCTCCTGCAGCTCGCAGCGGTAGAACCGGGCACCGGCCTGCCATTGGGTGTCCGTGGCCACCACCGGCACGATGGCCACCCGGGCCCGGTGGTAGTCGCCGCCGAGGAACTCGACGGCCTTCTTCACGCAGGTCTGGTAGAGGGGCTTGAACGCAGGCTCGCCGACGCCCGGCGGCTCGGTGAGCGCCACCGTCTTCGCGTCGGTGATCGTGCCGACGTGGTAGGTCTCCGTGACGTGCGGGGTCGAGCAGCTCATCTCGGCGTTGTCGAAGGCCTCGAGGTCCCAGTCGACCGTGTTCGCGCCGCCGTCGCGGCACACGTTGTTGGCCGGCGGCGGCACCTTCGCCTCGGGCAGGATCGCCCAGTCGCCCGTCAGGTCGCCGTCACCCGCGGTCGTCGCTCCGCAGGCGCCGAGCGTCAGCGTCAGCAGGACCGCGCTCGCCACCGCGCGCAGTCGCCCACGTCGCCGCATGCCACCAACTCCATCGCTCTCAGCAAAGAGAGCGGCAGCATATGTGAGGACGACTCAGCGCGCGGCCCCCGTTGCCAGATCGTCACCACGCACCAGATCACCGACCATGCCGCCGACGGCCGCGGCCGGGTCGCCGCCGATGTCGATGATCCGGTTACGCTCGTCGACGTGCACGATGCTCGGCACGTACGACCGCGCCGTGGCGTCGTCCATCTGCGCGTACGAGATGAGAATGACCAGGTCACCGGGGTGCACCAGGTGCGCCGCCGCACCGTTGATGCCGATCACGCCGCTGCCCCGCGCGCCGGGGATCACGTACGTCTCCAGGCGCGCGCCGTTGGTGATGTCTACGATCGCGACCTGTTCGCCGGGGAGCAGTCCCGCGGCGTCGATGAGGTCCTCGTCGACGGTCACCGAACCGACGTAGTGCAGGTCCGCCTGCGTCACCGTCGCACGATGGATCTTCGACTTGAGCA
>JAEZGP010000129.1 GCA_023437285.1 Actinomycetes bacterium
GGGTGTGGCCGCACGGCGCGCGGGCACACCCCCGACCTGTCCTTGACGACGGGATGTGACGAAAGACATGACCGACGACATTCTGCAGATGCGGGGGATCACCAAGGTGTTCCCCGGCGTTCGGGCACTGGAGGATGTGACCCTGTCGGTGCGACGCGGCGAGATTCACGCCATCTGCGGCGAGAACGGTGCCGGCAAGTCGACCCTCATGAAGGTCCTCTCCGGCGTCTACCCGCACGGCTCGTACGACGGGCAGATCTTCTTCGACGGCGAGGAGTGCCGTTTCGGCGGCATCCGCGACAGTGAGCACAAGGGCATCGTCATCATCCACCAGGAGTTGGCGTTGTGCCCGCAGCTGTCGATCGCGGAGAACATCTTCCTCGGTAACGAGCGGGCCAGCCGCGGGATCATCGACTGGAACCGCACCAACTACGAGGCGACCAACCTGCTGCGGCGGGTGGGCCTGGACGAGAGCGCGGTCACCCAGGTCTCCGACATCGGCGTGGGCAAGCAGCAGCTCGTGGAGATCGCCAAGGCGCTCGCCAAGGAGGTCAAGCTGCTCATCCTGGATGAGCCGACCGCCGCGCTCAACGACGAGGACTCCGCGCACCTGCTGGACCTGCTGCGGGGCCTGCGCGACCAGGGCATCACGTGCGTGATCATCTCGCACAAGCTCAACGAGGTGGTGGGCATCGCCGACCGGATCAGCATCCTGCGTGACGGTCGCATGATCGAGACGCTGGACCTGGCGACCGACGAGGTCACCGAGGACCGCATCATCTCGGGCATGGTGGGCCGCGACCTGGAGCACCGGTTCCCGCCGCACGAGCCGAACATCGGCGCCGAGGCGCTGCGCATCGAGGACTGGACGGTGCACAGCCCGGTCCAGCACGAGCGCAAGGTCGTGGCCGGGGCCAACCTGGTGCTGCGCCGCGGCGAGATCGTGGGCCTGGCCGGGCTCATGGGGGCCGGCCGCACCGAGTTGGCGATGAGCGTGTTCGGGCGTTCGTACGGGCACAACATCTCGGGCCGGATCTTCAAGGACGGCAAGGAGATCACCCTGCGTTCGGTGCGCGACGCCATCGACCACGGCATCGCGTACGCCACGGAAGACCGCAAGCGGTACGGCCTCAACCTCATCCAGGACATCCAGCACAACGTGTCGGCGGCCGCGCTGGACAAGCTGGCCAGCCGTGGCTGGGTCAACCACAACGAGGAACACAAGGTCGCCGACAGCTTCCGGCGCAGCATGAACATCAAGGCGCCCAACGTCAGCGCCATCACGGGCAAGCTGTCCGGCGGCAACCAGCAGAAGGTCGTGCTGTCGAAGTGGATCTTCACGGATCCGGATGTGCTCATCCTCGATGAGCCCACCCGCGGCATCGACGTCGGCGCGAAGTACGAGATCTACACGATCATCAACCGGCTGGCCGACGAGGGCAAGGCGGTGCTCGTCATCTCCTCGGAGCTGCCGGAGCTGCTGGGCCTGTGCGACCGCATCTACGCGTTGTCGGCCGGGCGGATCACCGGTGAGGTGTCTCGGGCGGAAGCGACCCAGGAACGCCTCATGCAGTACATGACCAAGGGAACGGAGTAGCTTCGATGAGCACCACCAACGCTGATGTGGCCCTGAGTGAGCAGGGCCTGGCTGAGGCGACTCCTCCTCCCGGCAGACCGTCGCGCACCCGGTTCTCGTTCAACCTTCGCCAGAGCGGCATCTACTTCGCGTTCGTGGCGATCGTGGCGCTGTTCACGGTGCTGACCGACGGGTCGTTGCTGCAGCCGCAGAACATCTCAAACATCATCGTGCAGAACTCGTACATCCTGATCCTCGCGATCGGGATGATCATGATCATCATCGCGGGTCACATCGACCTGTCCGTCGGCTCGGTGGTCGCGGTGACCGGCGCGCTGTCGGCCGTACTGATGGTCAACTACAGCGTGCCGTGGCCGCTGGCCATCCTCATCACGCTGGTCGCGGGCGGCCTCATCGGCGCCTGGCAGGCGTTCTGGGTGGCCTACTTCGGCATCCCCGCGTTCATCGTGACCCTGGCCGGCATGCTGCTGTTCCGGGCGTTGACCATGATGACGCTCGGCAACCGGGGCATCGGCCCGTTCCCGGACGAGGTTCGCACCCTGTCCAACGGGTTCACCGAGGGTTATCTGGGCAACGTGGGGCTGGGGCCGCTCGGCGGTGCCGACCTGTTCAGCCTCATCGTCGGCATTCTCGCGGTCGCCGGCTTCGCCGCGGCGCAGTGGCGGGCCCGTCGGGCCCGGTTGGGCTACGACCAGACCGTCGAGCCGGTCGGCATGTTCGTCGCCAAGATCCTCGGCGGCGCCGTGGCGATCATGTTCCTGGTCGTGCAGCTGGCCCGGTTCAAGAACCTGCCCTGGGTGCTCGTGCTGCTCGCGGTCCTCGTGCTCGGGTACTCGCTGCTCACCCAGCGCACGGTGTTCGGCCGCCAGATCTACGCGGTGGGCGGCAACCTGCTGGCCGCGCAGCTGTCCGGCGTGAAGACGAAGTCGGTCGTGTTCTGGCTGTTCGTGAACATGGGCGTGCTGTCGGCGGTCGCCGGCATCATCTTCGCCGGCCGGCTCAACCTGGCCCAGCCGACCGCCGGTAGCTCGTTCGAGCTCGACGCGATCGCGGCGGCGTTCATCGGCGGCGCCGCCGTGCAGGGCGGCGTCGGCAAGGTCGTCGGCGCGATCACCGGCGGTCTCATCATGGGCGTCATCAACAACGGCATGTCTCTGATGAGCCAGCCGCCCGACCGGGTCATGCTCGTCAAGGGCCTGGTCCTGCTCGCGGCGGTGGCCTTCGACGTGTGGACCAAGCGTCGCGCCGGCGCCGCGCGCTGACCCACACCGCGGACTGAGGGGCGCCGACCGACACCGGTCGGGGCCCCTCAGTTCGCTACGCGGCGACGTTCCAGCGGCGCAACACCGGCTCGCCGTGCTCGTAGCCGAGCACGCTGATGCTCGCCGTGTCGAGGGAGAAGACCTTCGCCAGCGCCACCGGCAGGCCCACCCAGCGAGCGCCGATCACGCGCAGGCAGTGCCCGTGCGCGACGAGCGCCACGTCGCCCGCCAGCGAGCGCACCCGGGCCAGCAGCCGGTCGATGCGCTCGCCGACCTGGTCGGGGGTCTCGCCGCCGGCGCCGCCGCCGTCGGTCCACAGCGACCAGCCCGGTGCCTGATCGTGGATCTGCGCGGTGGTCAGGCCCTCATACGCGCCGTAATGCCACTCGGCCAGGTCGTCGTCGACCACGGCGCCGGGCAGGCCCGCGAGGTCCGCGGTGCGTCGGGCCCGCAGGCGCGGGCTGGTCAGGACCGCCGCGAACGCGACCCCCGCGAGTACGGGCGCCAGCGCGGCGGCCTGGTGCGCCCCACGCGCCGTCAGGTCGAGATCGGTGACCGAGGTGTGCTGGCCCGAGCGGCTCCACTCGGTCTCACCGTGGCGGATCAGGTAAATGGTGCCCATCCGGATGATTCTGGAGCACGAGCATCGCCGCCGTGCGGGCACGGTCGGTGTGCGACAGCACGTCGGTACTGTCGACGAACTGGTCCACGGAGCCGACCAGCGGCAGGTCGCGTACCCGGGGGTCGGTGATCCGGGCGACCAGCGCCGCGCCGAAGCGGCCGGCGTCGAGCACCCCGTACGGGCGGTCGTGGAAGTAGCGCGTGGTCGGGTCCAGCGGCTCGGTGAGCCCCAGGGCGTTGTGCAGCTCCGCGAGGGTCTCGTACGCGCGGCACAGGTGCGCCTCGCGGGCCGCGTCGTGCCCGGCGCTGACCGCGCCCCACAGCGCCTCGGTCAGCTCGGAGGCGCCCGCGAGGCGCCCGTACGCGGTGCCCAGCCACTTGCCGTACGGGGGCCAGCGGCGGTGCATGAGTAGGTACAGCCGCATGACGTCGCGGACCAGGCGGGCCGTGACGACGGCCGCGCCGATGGGGTCGCCGGCCTCGGCGGCGCGGCCCACGAACGGCTCCTCCTGGGCGATGCGCTGCCACTGGCAGGCCAGCACGTAGCGCCACACGTCGTCGGGGTACCACACCAGTTGCGCGCGGACCGGTTCCAGCGCCGCCAGCCCGTCGTGGAAGACCTGCCCGCCGGTGACCTCGGCCAGGCGCTGCCACGGCAGGGACAGCCAGTCCAGGACCGTGGGTGCCGCCGCGGGGTCGAAGCCGAGCATGTTGGCCCACCACGCGTCGGGGCTGGTCAGCATGACGCGGTGGTGCACCGGCCCGTCGGTCGGCCGCATCGACACTGACGCCCCCGTCGAGGCGAAGTTGGTGGGAAAGCCCAGGAAGTCGCGCGGCAGCTGATGGGCCAGGGCCGTACTGATCTCCCGGCCCTTTGCGCGCAGGTCGTCGCGGTTGAGGAACAGCAGCACGCGCGGGCCCCAGTCGTGGTCGGTGGAGCGCGGCGAGTCGAAGCCCAGCACCTCCGAGCCCGGGCCGACCAGTGCCGCGCTGTGCGACAGGCTGGGCCAGCCCGCGTCGAGCAGGGGCCGCACCGCCTCGGTGTAGAACGCGCGGGAGAGGTCGAGTCCTGACACGAAGCCCATGCCACCACTGTGCCGGTTGCCCGCCACCGGCGCGGATCGGGGTGTCGTTTTGGGGATGGTCAACGGGGTGTGCGCTGCGGCACAATCGCGGCATGCGATGGTCGGCGCAGCAGCGGGTCACGGACACGTTCGCCACGGCCGTCGGCCAGCTTCAGGACCTACGGCCACCGGTGCGTCTGGGCGGGCTGTACACATTGGAGCTCATCGGCCAGCACAGCCCCGACCAACGGGCGGCGGTCGTGGACGTCATCTGCGCGTACCTGCGCATGCCGTGGGCCGCCACCAACGACGATGTGCCCGTACGCCGGGCGGCGCAGCAGATCCTCACCCGCCACCTGCGGCCGGCGCACCCGGCGACGTTCTGGCCCGGCACGGGCCTGGACCTGAGCGGTGCGCGCCTGGTGGGCCTGGACCTCAGCGGCTGCCGGGTGGACGGTGCGGCCTGTTTCGACCGGGCGGTGCTGCACGAGCCGGTTGTCGCCCGCGGGGCCGTGTTCGGCGCCGATGTCCGGTTCCGGGGGGCGGTGTTCACCGAGGACGCCTGGTTCGACACCGCGACGTTCGCGGCGTCGGCCCATTTCGAGACCGCGACGTTTCACGGCGACGCGTGGTTCGGCGGGGTGGACGTGAGCGGCGCGGCCGGGTTCTCCGGGGTGGTGTTCAACGGGCACGCGTGGTTCGCCGCCGCCGTCCTGCGCGGGCGGGCCACGTTCAACGACGCGATCTTCCAGCGTTCGGCGGGGTTCCGGGGCGCGCGGTGCGACGGCGGCCTGGTGCTGGCCGGTGCCACGTTCCGGGGGCCGGCCCGGGTCAGCCGCCGGGGCGAGGGCTGGAACATCTGCCCGCCGGGGTGGCGGGTCATGCCGGATCCGGACAACCGGGCCGTCGGGCACCTGCACTGGGCGGGTGCGCTGGACGCCCCGGACACTCGTAACACGTTGTCACCCGCCTGAACTTCTTGATCATGTTTGTGTCGCCCGCCAGCAGGGCATCTGTTCGTTGTTAGGACACAACCATGATCCAAAGGGGGAGCCATGGGTCTCGACGACAAGATCCGCAATCAGGCCGAAGAGGCCAAGGGCAAGACCAAGGAGTTCGTCGGCGACAAGACCGACAACGAGCGCCTTCAGGCCGAGGGCCAGGCCGACCAGGCCGGGGCCAACGCCAAGCAGGCCGGCGAGCACGTCAAGGACGCCGCCAAGGACGTCAAGGACACGTTCAGCTGA
Source organism: Actinomycetes bacterium (assembly GCA_023437285.1). Classification (GTDB taxonomy): domain Bacteria; phylum Actinomycetota; class Actinomycetes; order Mycobacteriales; family Micromonosporaceae; genus Luedemannella. The sequence continues at coordinate 5,792 of JAEZGP010000129.1, forward strand.
CACATAGCGTGATGAAGGGCGTGGGCTCGCGGGTCCACGCCCTTCGTCACGTCTTGCGCGAGGTGAACGCGTACCGGGCCAGGGTGATCTGCTCGACCGCGCTGATGAGCGCGTAGAGCACGATCGACGCGACGGTCACGATCGCCACCGCCGACCACATGCGGTCCAGCTCGAACGTCGTCAGCGACTGCAGCATCAGGTAACCCAGCCCCTCGCCGGTGGTGAGCCACTCGGCCAGCAGGGCCCCGACCAGGGCCAGCGGCGCGGCGATGCGGGCCGCCGCGAACAGCGCCGGCAGGGCCGCCGGCAGCTGCACCCGCCACATCAGGGCCAGCTTGGACCCCCCGTAGGCGTGGATCAGGTCCACCGACGAGGCCGGTACGCCGCGCAGCGCGAGCGACACGTTGACCAGTACGGGAAAGAACGTCACGATGCCCGCGACGACCGTGATCGCCATCAGGCCACGGCCGAACACGAGGGCGATGAGCGGCGTCATCGCGACCAACGGTACGGCCCGCAACGCCATCGCGATGGGCAGCAGTGTCTGGCGCACCCCGCGCCACAGGGCGAAGACCACGGCGGCGAGCAGCCCCGCGACGGTGCCCGACAGCAGGCCGATGGCCGCGTCGCGGGCGGTGACGCGGCTGGCCTCGAACAGCACCGCGCGTTCGGCGTCGTGCGCCGGGTCGGTCAGGTAGGCCAGCACCTCGAACGGGCCGCGGGTGAGGAACGGGTCCAACGCGAAGCCCTTGACCAGCAGTTGCCACACGGCGATGACCGCGCCGACGGACAGTACGGCCCCGCCGAGGCCGGTTAGCAGCCGCATCCCGGCACGGCGGGCCCGCCTCGGGGTCAGCACCGGCGCGCTCACGCCGACACCCGGGGGGCCCACGGGGTCAGCAGGCGGCCCACCAGGGCGGTCAGGCCGTACGCGGCGCCGGAGATGGCCGTGGCGACCAGGGCGATGCCCCAGGTGCGTTCCACCGCGAAGCTCTGCTGCGAATTGATCATCGCTACTCCCAGGCCGGACTCGGCGCCCAGGTACTCGCCGATGATGGCGCCGAGCATCGCGGCCGGCGCGGCGATGCACAGCCCGGCGAACATGCTGGGCAGGCAGGCGCGCAGCCGCACCTTCCACAACTGTGCCCAGCTACCCCCGCCGTACGCGCGGATCAGTTCCAGGCTGGTGCGGTCGGCGTCGCGGAGCCCGACCAGCGTGCCGATGAGGGTGGTGAAGATGACCGACAGGGCGGCCAGGATGACCTTGGGGGTGTCGTCGTTGAACAGGATCGCCAGGACCGGGCCGATCGCGATGACCGGCAGGCAGTAGCTGGCCAGCGCCACCTGCAGCAGGGCCCGCTCCACCAGCGGGATCTGCACGAACGCGACGGCCAGCGCGATCGCGATCGCGTTGCCGATCAGCCAGCCCAGCGACGCCTCGCGCAGGGTGGTGGCGATGTTGGGCAGGTAGAAGTCGAGCCCGTCGGTGGCGAGCTGGCGCGCGATCGCCGTGGGCGGCGGCACCGCCCGGTTGTCGGCGAACACGGTGCGTCCGATGGTCTCCCACAGCGCCAGCAGCACCACGACGCCGATCGTGCCGGGCAGCCAGCGCCTCATCCGGTGCCCCCGAAGAGCAGGGCGCTGAGCTGGTCCTCCAGTTCATGGAACCGCGCCGTACGGATCATCTCCGGCGTACGGGGCCGGGGCAGGTCGATCGGTACGGTCGCGACGATGCGGCCCGGTCGCGGGCTCATGACGGCCACGACATCGGCGAGGAACACCGCCTCGGCGATCGAGTGGGTCACCAGCAGGGTGGTGGCCGCCCGCTCGCTCCACACGCGTTGCAGTTCCAGGTTGAGCCGCTGGCGGGTCATCTCGTCCAGCGCGCCGAACGGCTCGTCGAGCAGCAGGATGCGCGGCTGCACCACGAGGGCGCGCGCGATCGCGACCCGCTGGCGCATGCCGCCGGACAGCTGGGCGGGCCGGGCCTGCTCGAAGCCCTCCAACCCGACCAGCTTGATCAGGTCGGTGATCGCGTTGTCGTCGACCTTGACGCCGCTGACCTCCAGCGGCAGGCGGATGTTGGCCCGTACCGACCGCCACGGCAGCAGCGCCGCGTCCTGGAAGGCGATGCCCAGCTCGTGCTCGCGCCGCGTCGCCGCCGGGGAGCGCCCGTGCACCAGCGCCTCACCAGAGGTCGGCTGGTCGAGGTCGGCGAGGATGCGCAGGATCGTCGACTTGCCGCAGCCGGAGGGGCCGAGGAGCGCCACGAACGCGCCGGACGGGGTGGCCAGGTCCACCCCGTCGAGCGCGGTCACCGTGGACCGGCGGATCGTGAAGCGCTTGGTGAGCGCGCGCAGCACGATGCCGTCGGCCGCGTCCCCGGCGGTACCGGTCAGAGCAGCCCCTTGAGGTCCGGGTTCTCCTGGTAGACCTCGGTGAGCACCGACATGTCGAACAGCTGCTCCTTGGTGATGGTCACCCCGCCCAACGCCAGCGTCGCGATCGTCTCGGCGATCTTCTCCTCGGTGATGGTGAACAGGCCGTTGGCCTTGGTCTCGTCCGTGGCCACGACGGTGTTCTGCGCCTCGGACTCCAGCACCTGCTCGGCCTCGTCGAGGCCCAGGTCCTTGCCGTACTTGGTGGCGGCCAGGTTGGCGCCCAGCTTCGGGTCCTTCACCGAGTCGGCCCAGCCCTTGATGTCGGCGATCAGCATGGCCTTGAGCGCGTCACGCTTGCTGGTCAGCGAGTCCTTGCGGACGACGTAGACCTCGGACACCATCGGGTACCCGTGGTCGTTGAGCAGCATGACGGCCGTGTCGTGGCCCTGGGTCTTGAGCAGGTTCGGCTCGTTGGTGAAGAACGAGAACCAGCCGTCGACCTCCTTGTTGACCAGGGGCGCCGGGTCGAACTGGGCCGGCACCTTGGTGATGGACGCCGGGTCGAGCTTGTTGGCCTTGAGGAACGCCGCCCACACCGGTTCGTTGGTGGCCTGCACGCCGATCTTCTTGCCCACCATGTCCTGCGGGGTGTTGATGGGCGTGTCCTTCAGGCTCATGATGCAGAACGGGTTCTTCTGGTACTGCGCACCGATGAGCACCAGCGGCGCTCCCTTGAGGATCGCCGCCCCGGTGATGTCGGGCGAGGAGATGCCGACCAGGGCCTTGCCGGCGGCCACGACGGAGTCCTGGCTGACGTTCGGGCCGCCGGCCATCAGGTTGACCGAGGTGAACCCGGCCGCCGCGTAGTAGCCCTTGGTGTCGGCGATGTACTGGCCGGCGAACTCCACGTTCTTGATCCAGGAAAGCTGGTAGTCGAGGGTGCCCAGGTTCTTGGCGCCGCCGCCGGGCGTCGTGGGGCTCTCTTCCTCGTCGCCGCATCCGGCGAGCAGTGTCGGCACCGAGCCGAGCACGGCGAGGCCGGCCGCGGCCCGCAGGCTGTTGGTCAGAAGTCGGCGCCGGTCCATTGCGTACGTCATGGCAACGCTCCAGGGTCATCCAGTCGGTGACATGCGGCGATCCCGGGTGGAGTGATCACCAGCAGGGGCGACGGTAGCCAGAGCGCGTTTCGCATTGAGTGCTTCGTATTTCCACCCTGTTGCCGCTGCGAAATTGTGATCCGACCCGCCCCGCCCCCAGTCCTGTCCGGACCGCCCGCCCGCACCCGCCTCAGTTGCTGTTTGGACAGTTACGCGCGTAACTCCGCCCCGCTTTCCACCCGTAACCGTCCAAACAGCCGGACGGGCGGGCGGGAGCGCCGGGCGTGAGGGGCACAACGGTGTGTGGGCGGGATTGGTGTGTGGGTTGCGATGGTGTGTGGCGCACACTATAGTGTTGAGCATGTACGACGAAGAGCTGTACGGGATGCACCTGCAGGAGCTGCGACGCGGCACCGTCGTGCTGGCCTGCTTGATCATCTTGAAGGAACCCAACTATGGTTACGCGCTTCTTGATCAACTTGACCGCTCGGGGTTCGCGGTCGACGCGAACACGCTCTACCCGCTGTTGCGCCGGCTCGAGAAGCAGGGGCTGCTCGCCAGCGACTGGAACACCGACGAGGCCCGGCCCCGCAAGTTCTACCGGACCAGCGACGACGGCTGGGCCCTCGCCGAGGCGCTCACGGCCGACTGGAACAAGCTCCACACCGCTTTGCACACCTTGAGAGGCTGACAATGACCGCGCCCACCGCCCCCACCCTGACCGAGCGTTACATCGAGGCGACGCTGCGCCGCCTGCCCGAACGCCAGCGTGCCGACATCGAACGCGAGCTGCGCGCCTCCATCGCCGACGCCATCGACGCCCGCGTCGAGGCCGGCGAGGATCCACCCGAGGCCGAACGCGCGGTGCTCACCGGTTTGGGCGACCCCGACCGGTTGGCCGCCGGGTACGCCGACCAGCCGTTGCACCTCATCGGCCCGGCGCTGTTCCTGCCCTACATCCGGCTGCTGACCGCCCTGCTCGCCATCGTCGTGCCGATCGTCGCCACGGTCGTCGGCATCGTCCGCGCCGTGGACGGGGGCAACGTCGGGGAGGTGATCGGCGACGTCATCGGCGCCGTGATCAACACCGGCGTCAACGTGGCGTTCTGGACGACGCTGGTGTTCGCGATCCTCGAACGGCTGCCCAGCGCCCGCGAGCACCTGGTCCGCGCGTGGACGCCGGACAGGCTGCCCGAGCCGCCGAGCCGCCGCGGCCGCTACGCCGGACTGATCGCCGAGACCGTGGCGATGGTGCTGTTCGTGGCGTTCCTGCTGATCTCACCCGCCCTGCCGTTCCGGACGGACTCCGCCGGCGACCCGATCAGCTTCCTGTCGCCATGGCTGTGGGACACCGGCGTGGTCTACCTCTACGTCGTGCTGGCGGTGGCCGGCCTCGCCTTCAACTACGTCAAGATGTACGTGCGGTGGAGCGCCCCGGTCGCCGCGGCCGGCGCGCTGGTGCACCTGGCGTCGACCGCCGTCGTGGTCTGGGCCGCGTCGACCAACCGCCTGCTCAACCCGGAGTTCGTGGCGGCGGCCGGCTGGCCGGCGGACGTGTGGGAGTGGGTGCGCGTCGGCGTCCTCATCAGCGCGGTGGTCACCGTGGTCATGGTGGCGGTCGAGCTGGTCCGCGGTTTCGCCACCCGCTCGTGGGAACGCGCCGACTTCGGCGCGGCGGTCACCGAGGCCACCCAGCGCATCCCCGGCGTGAAGTGACCCGTGACGTGACCAGGGCGCGGGGCCCCGGGGGCCCGGCCGGGGGGGGGCCGCCGCCGTGCCGGG